>JBIKKZ010000081.1:0-6552 GCA_044360095.1 Vulcanococcus sp.
CGTTGTTCGCCGCCTCCGCCCGGGCCATGGCCCGCACCGGCGACTGGCTGACCCCGCGGGTCAATGGCCTGCCCCGCTACGACAAGCCGCCCCTGGTGTATTGGCTGATGGGCCTGGGCTATGCCCTGCCGGGGCAGGCCCGCTGGAATCCCCTGGGCACCTGGGCCGCCAACCTGCCCTCGGCCCTGAGCAGCGTTGGCCTGATGCTGCTGCTCGCCGCCACCCTGCTGCGCTGGCCCCAGCCTGCGGCGGCCGGCGCCCTGGTGCCGCCGGCGCTGCGGCGGATCACGGCGGTGAGCGCGGCCCTGGCTTTTGCCCTCTCGCCGCTGGTGCTGCTGTGGAGCCGCATGGCGGTGAGCGATGCCCTGTTCAGTGCCCTGCTGGCGGCGGCGCTGCTGCTGTTTTGGTGGTGCTACGCCGGTGCCCGCGCCTGGTGGCCTGGCTGGGCGCTTCTGGGGTTGGCGGTGCTGGCCAAGGGGCCGGTGGCGGTGGTGCTGGCGGCCCTGGCCCTGCTGCTGTTCGCCGGCCTGCAGCGGGATGGCCGCGCCCTGCTGCAGCGCCTGCGGCCCCTGCCCGGGGCGTTGATCACCGCGGCGGTGGCCCTGCCCTGGTACGGCCTGGAGCTGCTGGTGGAGGGCCGCCCCTTTTTCGACAGCTTTTTCGGCTACCACAACCTGCAGCGCTTCAGCGGGGTGGTGAACAACCACCTGCAGCCCTGGTGGTTTTTTCTGCTGGTGCTGGTGGTGGCGTCGCTGCCTTTTTCGCCGCTGCTGCTGGCGGGCCTCTGGCGCCACCTGCGTTGGGCGCCCCGGGGGGGCGCTGACCCCCGGGCGTCGCTGGGGCGTTTCGCCGCGTGCTGGTTGCTGGCGGTGCTGCTGTTCTTCACCTTGGCGGCCACCAAGCTCCCCAGCTACTGGATTCCGGCCACCCCCGCCGCGGGGATCCTGATGGCCCTGGCGGCCCAGGATCTGCTGGCGCTGCCGCCTGCCCGCGGCAGCCGTTGGTGGCGGCTCGCCACCCTGGCGTTGGTGGCCCTGCTGAGCGCCGGGCTGCTGCTCTCCCACCACTGGATCCCCTGGATCGTGGAGCCGGAGCTGCCCACCCTGCCGGCGGAGATGATCGCCGGCGGTGCCGTGATGCGCGCCGGCCTCTGCTTCGGCCTGGCCTTCGCCGCTGGCCTGCTGCTCTGGTGTGCGGCGCCCCCCTGGGGCCAGCTGTGGCTGCTGGCGCAGCAGCTGGCGATGGGGCTGTTCGTGACCACCGCCCTGGTGCCCCTGATCGGCCTGGGCGATCGCCTGCGGCAGCAGCCGGTGCGGCGCATCGCCGCCGCGGTGCTGGAGCGGCGCACGGCGGCCGAACCCCTGGCGATGGTGGGGATTCTCAAGCCCTCGCTGCACTACTACACCGACCAGGTGGTGATCTATGAGGGGGTGCAGCCCAGCGGCCCCGCCAACCTCGCGGACCGGCTGCTGCGGGAGCACCGCCGCGGCCAGCACCCCAGCCCGGTGAGCGGCGGCGCCAGCCTGCTGCTGGTGATCGACCAGCGCACGGCCAAGCTGCCCCACTGGGCGGGTTTGGCGCACCAGCCCCTGGGATCCGATGGGCTCTACCGGTTGTGGCGGGTGCAGCGCACCGACCTGCAGCGCTGGGTGGAGGCCCTAAGGCGCCGCGGCCTGCCCGGACCCGATTGGCAGCGGCCCCGGCCGGAGCGTTACTGAGGGGCGCTGGCACCCCCTGGGGGGGCTTCATCCGCCATGCGTTCCCGCTGGCAGAAGCTGCAATGGCCCCAGCGCTGCAGCTCGCCGGCGGGGGATGGCCGCTGGCAGCGGCCGCAGTGGGCCAGGCCGAACACATCGATGCGGCTGGGGTGCCGCTGCCACACCTGGGCCTCCTGTTCGGTGCCCGGTTGCGGCAGGGGTGTGGCTTCGTGCTGCTCCAGCACCAGATCTTTGATGCTGAAGCCGGAACCCCGCAGGGCCCCCAGCAGTTGGTGCCGGTTGAACCGCAGGGCCTGCAGCCACTGGGGCTGGCTGGCCCCCACCACCAGCCGGCCGGCCTGCAGCCGCAGGGGGCGGCAGTGGGGGGCCAGCTGGGGGCCGGCGATGCGCGGCCAGGCCTGCCACAGGGCCGCCAGCCCCGCATCCCCATCCCACTGCCGTTGCAGCGCATCGAGGCAGCGGTCCAGCCCCTGCAGCGGCGGCCGCGGCGGCGGCAGCAACAGGGTCACATCGCCCTGCCGGCGGCTGCGGTTGGGCGGGGCGATGGCCATGGCCCGACCCTAGGGGAGGTGCGGCGATCCCGCTGCACCGATTCTGGATGAACTGGTTAGTCTCAGCGCCTGCCCCACCCCTGGATCCATGGGCTTTTTTGATCGGCTCAGCCGCCTGGTGCGCGCCAACGCCAACGCCGCCCTGACCCGGGCTGAAGACCCCGCCAAGATCCTCGATCAGTCGGTGGCGGACATGCAGGCCGACCTGGTGAAACTCCGCCAGGCCGTGGCCGCCGCCATCGCCAGCCAGAAGCGCATCCAGAACCAGGCGGAGCAGGCTGAGGCCCAGGCGGCCACCTGGTACGAGCGGGCCGAGCTTGCCCTCAAGAAGGGTGAGGAGGATCTGGCCCGGGAGGCCCTGGGCCGGCGCAAAACCTGCCAGGACACCGCCACCGCCCTCGGCACCCAGCTGCAGGGCCAGGCCGGCCAGGTGGAGCAGCTCAAGCGCAGCCTGGTGCAGCTGGAAAGCAAGATCGCCGAAGCCAAAACCAAAAAAGACATGCTCAAGGCCCGGGCCCAGGCGGCCCAGGCCCAGGAGCAGCTGCAGAGCGCCGTTGGCAGCCTGGGCACCAATTCGGCCATGGCGGCCTTCGAGCAGATGGAGGAGAAGGTGCAGGCCCTGGAGGCCCGCAGCCAGGCGGCCGCCGAGCTCGCTGGCGCCGATCTGGAGAGTCAGTTCGCCGCCCTGGAGGGGGCCCCGGAGGTGGATGCCGAGCTGGAAGCCCTCAGGGGCAAGCTCGCCGGGGCGCCCGCCGCCGCCGCCCTGCCCGCCGGCCTGAGCGGCGACAGCGCCGTGGAGCCCGTCACCGTGGAGGTGCAGCAGCCCGCCGTTGATGCCGAGCTGGAGCAGCTGAAGCGCTCGATCGACAAGCTCTGACCGCGTCGATCGTCCATACAATCCACGCCAGACCCACCACCTTGCTGCCCGCCGCCGTGTCCGTGCTGCACCTGACCGATGCCAACTTCCAGGCCGAGGTGCTGGATGCCCCCACCGCCGTGCTGGTGGATGTGTGGGCGGAATGGTGCGGCCCCTGCCGGCTGATGGCCCCGATGATGGAGTGGGCCGCGGCCGACTATGCCGGCCGCCTGGCGGTGGGCAAGCTGGAGGCCGACCCCAACCCCGCCACCCGCGACCGCCTGCAGATCCAGGGGCTGCCCACCTTGATCCTGTTCAAGGGCGGCGTGGAGCTGGCCCGCCACGAGGGGGCCATGGCCAAGCCCCAGCTGCAGGCCTTCCTGGATGCCCATCTCTGAGGCCCCCTTCTCCGGCCTGATCAGCGAGCGGGTTCGCGGCCTCGGCAGCGGTGTGTTCGCCCGCAACGACCAACGCAAGCAGGCCTACAGCGCCACCGCGGCGGGCCGCGGCCTTCCGCCCCTGCTGGATCTCTCCCTCGGCTCCACCGACCTGCAGCCCCCCGCGGTGGCCATGGAGGCCATCGGGCGCCAGCTCGGCCAGCCCCAGAGCGCGGCCTATTGCCTGCACGGGGCCACCCGCCCGTTCCGGGAGGCGGTGGCGGCCTGGGCCCAACGCCGTTTTGGCGTGGCGGTGGATGCCGAGCGGGAGGTGCTGCTGCTGGTGGGATCCCAGGAGGGCACCGCCCACCTGCCGCTGGCGGTGCTCAACCCGGGCGATCGGGCCCTGCTGCTCGACCCCTACTACCCCTCGCACCGCGGCGGCCTCCAGCTGGCTTCGGCCCAGCCGCAGCTGTTGCCACTGGAGGCCGCCAACGGGTTCGCGCCGGCCTTCGATCGGCTCAGCGCCAGCCAGTGGGATGCCCTCAAGTTGATGGTGCTGGGCTTTCCCCACAACCCCACGGCCACCACGGGCCAGCAGGCCTGGGTGGATGCGGCCGCGGAGCTGGCCGTGCGCCACGGCCTGGTGTTCGCCCACGACAACCCCTACGTGGATCTGGCCCTCGACGGCGAGGCCCCGGCGCTGCTGCGCAGCCCCCACTGGCGCCAGTGCGGCATTGAGTTCTTCTCCTTTTCCAAGGGCTGGTGCCTGGGGGGCTACCGGCTGGCCTTCGCCATCGGCGCCGAGCCGCTGATCACCGCCCTCCGCCAGCTCAAGGGGGTGGTGGATTTCAACCAGTCCCTGGCCCTGCAGGCGGGGGCCATCGCCGCCCTGGAGCAGGCCCCGGACTGGCCCGAGCGGTTGCGGCCCACCTACCGCGAGCGGCGCGACCGCATGGCCGCCGTGCTTACGGCGGCGGGCTGGCCCGTGCGCCTGCCCTCCATGGCCCTCTACCTCTGGCTGGAGTTGCCCGCGGCGGCCAAGGCCGCCGGCCTCGATGCCGAGGGCTTCTGCGCGCGGCTGCTGGAGGCCACCGGCGTGTGCCTCACCCCCGGCAACGGCTTTGGCCCGGGGGGCGAGGGCCACGTGCGTCTGGCCCTGGTGCATCCCAGCGCGGTGCTCGAGCGGGCGGGTCAGCGCATCGGCCAGTGGCTGGCGCAGCTGTGAGCGCTGGGCCGGGGCGGGGTGCCGCGCCCCTGGCCCTGGCCCTGCGGCGGCTGCCGGCTGAGCAGCCCTTGCCCTGGCGGCTGCGGCGCCTGCCGGTGTGTGCCAGCACTGAGCTGGAGCTGGAGCCCTGGCTGGCGGCGTCGCCGCCCCCTCTGGTGGTGCTGGCCGATCAGCAGCGCTTCGGCCAGGGCCAGCGGGGCCGCCCCTGGCAGTCGCCCCGCGGCGGGGTGTGGCTCAGTGCGGCCCTCCCATGGCCTGAACAGGCCACCGCGGCCCTGAGCCTGGCGGCGGCGCTGGGGCTGGCCCTGCAGCTGGAGGCCCTGGGCTTGCAGCCCCGCATCAAGTGGCCCAACGACCTGCTGATCGGCGGCCGCAAGTTGGCCGGCCTGTTGCCGCGCTTGCGCTGGCGCGGCGGCCGGGTGCGCCACGCCCAGGTGGGGGTGGGCCTCAACGGCTGGAACCATGGGCCCCCGGGCGCCATCTCTTTGGCGGCGGCCCTGGGGCGCCCCTGCCATCCCCAGGCCCGGCCCGATCGCCTGGCGGCCCGGGTGTTGCGGGGGTTGGAGTGGGCGGTGGCGGCGGCGGAGCAGCCCGAGTTGGTCCGCCGACAGGCGGAGCAGCGCCTGTGGATGCCCGACGGGGTGGAGCACCAGGGGCGCCGCTGGAGCGTGCAGGGGCTCACGGCCGATGGGGGGCTGCGGCTCGCCTGCGCAGGGGAGCTGGTGACCCTGCAGCGCCATTTCTAGAGTTGCGGCACCTACGCCCTTCCCCGGTGCCCCCCTGCCGCCGCCGGCATCCCCTGCACCGCTGGCACCCGGCGCTGCTCCTGCCGGCGTTGCTGGGGGCAGGGCTGGCCTGGGCGGGGCTTGATCCCGCCGCCCCGCCGGACGCAGGGCCGGTGGCGCCCCCCCAGCAGTTGCCGCCCCCCCAGGCTCCGCTGCGCATTGATCCCCAGCGGCTGGGGGAGGTGCGGCCCCCCAAGCGCTTCGATCAGTCGCTTGATGATCTGGTGCGCCAGGGGGTGGTCACCCCCGATGAGCGCACCTTCCTGCGGGGCGGGGCCGGTGCGCCGTTGGATGTGGGCGCTTTCCAGCGGGCCTGCCGCAACGGCGCCCTGTCGGCGCGGGAATGCCGTGGTGGCATTGCCCTGCGCTGGGGACGCCGTTCCCCCAGCGGCGGTGGGCGCATCGGCGCCGACGGCCAACCCTTGCCCCCGATCACCGTGCCGGTGTCGGCCCTGCTGGCGGGTCCCGGCGGCAGCTTCAACCTGGCCAGTGTGTTTCGGGTGACGCCGCGGCCGGCGCCGGTGCTGGGCAACGGCAACCGCAGCCTGCTGCTGCCGGTGATTGGCAGCGCCATCCCCACCAGCGGGTTCGGCTGGCGGCTGCACCCGCTGCTGGGGGCCTGGCGCCTGCATGCCGGAGAAGATCTGGCGGCCCCCGAGGGCACCCCGGTGGTGGCCGCCCTCTCCGGGCGGGTGGTGAGCAGCGGCCTGGCGGGGGGCTATGGCCTGGCGGTGGAGGTGGAGCACCAGCGCCCCCTGCGCCGCAGCCTCTACGGGCACCTGTCGGAGCTGTTCGTGCGCGCCGGCGACTGGGTGCGCCAGGGGGAGGTGATCGGCCGGGTGGGCAGCACGGGGTTAAGCACGGGCCCGCACCTGCACTTCGAGCTGCGCCAGCCCGCCGCCGGTGGCTGGGTGGCGGTGGACCCCGGCGAGTTCGACGCCGGGCCAGGCCTGCAGGGGGCCGACGCCATCGCCCTGTTGATGGGGCAGCTGCTGGAGAGCCTCGAGCGCCCCGGGCTGCCCCGCGGCTAGGACTGC
>JBIKKZ010000082.1:0-6528 GCA_044360095.1 Vulcanococcus sp.
CCTTCCGGCCGATCCCCGGCCGCTTCAAGGACTACATCGGCCTACCCAAGCCCAATGGCTACCAATCGCTGCACACGGCGGTGATCGGTCGCCATCGGCCGATCGAGGTGCAGATCCGCACCGCTGAGATGCACCAGGTGGCCGAATTCGGCATCGCCGCCCACTGGAAATACAAGGAGGGGGGATCCCCCGCCGCCTCCGGGGCCGATGCGGAGCGGTTCAACTGGCTGCGGCAGCTGGTGGATTGGCAGAAGGACGACGGCGGAGAAGACAGCGGCGACTTCCTGCGCTCCATCAAGGAGGACCTCTTCGATGAGGAGGTGTTCGTGTTCACCCCCAAGGGGGACGTGGTGGGGCTGCGCAAGGGATCCACTGCGGTGGATTTCGCTTACCGGATCCACTCCGAGGTGGGCAACCACTGCCAGGGGGTGCGCATCAACGACCGCCTTTCCCCCTTGGCGACGCCGCTTCAAAACGGCGACTTCGTGCAGATCGTGACCTCCAAGGCGGCACACCCCAGCCTTGATTGGCTCAACTTCGTGGCCACCCCCACGGCGCGCAACCGCATCCGCCAGTGGTACAAGAAGAGCCACCGCGACGAGAACGTCCAGCGGGGCACCGCCATGCTGGAGCGGGAGCTGGGCCGCGACGGCTTCGATGCCCTGCTCAACGGTGAGGCGATCGCCAAGGTGGCCCGCCGCTGCAACCTGGTGGGCACCGAGGATCTGCTGGCGGCCATCGGCTTCGGCGGGGTCACCCTGCATCAGGTGCTCAACCGGTTGCGGGAGGAGCTGCGGTTGGCCTCCGCCGTGGCGGCCCCGGTGCTCAGCAACGAGGAACTGGCCCGCAACGTGTCCGCCCAGGGGGAGCAGGGGGCCGGCGCCGCCATGCCCGCCACCACCCATGGCGACGCCAGTCCGATCCAGGGGCTGGAGGGGTTGGAGTACCGCCTCGGGGGCTGCTGCAGCCCCCTGCCCGGCGAGGCGATCGTGGGCACCGTGGCCCTCGGCAACCACGGCATCACCATTCACCGGCAGGACTGCGCCAACCTCAGCGCTGTGCCGGCGGAGCGCCGTCTGCCGGTGCAGTGGAACCCTCAGGCTGCCGAGGCGTTGCGCCGCCGCTACCCGGTGCAGCTGCGCATCGAGGTGCTGGATCGGGTGGGCGTGCTCAAGGACATCCTCACGCGCCTCTCCGATCACCGCATCAACGTGAGCGATGCGCGCGTGCGCACCAACCCCGGCAAGCCCGCCCGCATCGATCTGAGGGTGGAGCTGCTCAGTGCCAGCCAGCTGCGGGACACCATGGATCAGATCCGATCCATGGCCGACGTGCTCGACATCGCCCGCAACGGCATCGGTTCGTGAACGCCCGCCACAACGCTCTTGGAGCGTTGCTGATGTGGCTCGGGATGGGCTTGTTGCTTGGGCTGGCGGAGTGGCCCTATCAACTGCTCTCCGAACTGGGTTTTCTGTTGCAGCGGCGCCTGTGGCTGCAGGCCCAGGCTCCCCATTGGTCGGCGGCTGTCCTGGTGTTTGCGGGCACGTTGGCGATGCTGTGGCTGGCTTGGGGACCGCTGGCCCGGGGCCGTGGTGGTGGCCTCACACCGGTGCTGGTGCTGCAGCGCAGCTCTGCGGAGGCCTCCACGCAGAACCCCGCCTTGGAGCGGCTTGCGCTGGGGGTTCAGCTGCGGCGGTTGCCGTTGATCGTGTTGACCCATACGGCTGGGCTCACCGTGGGTGTGGAATCCCCCTCGGCTGCTCTCGGTGCCTCATTGCTGTTGGCCGTGCGTCGCCGCTGGCCTCACGTCCAGGCTTGGGCTGCTTTGCCGATTCCGGTTCTGGCTGCCATCGGGGGTGGCGCCGGCTTGGGGGCGGCCTTCCGCTCACCGCTGCTGGGCGTGGCCTATGCGATCGAAGAGCTCAGCCGCGAGAAGGGGTTGTTGATGGTGCTGCCCACGTTGCTGCTGGCTGGAAGTGGCGCCGTGGTGGCCACAACGCTCGGGCAGCCGGCACGGCTTGGGGGGCTGAACCTTGGGCTTCTGGACAGCGCTGTTTGGCCCTGGGCGTTGTTGCTCACGGTGCTGGGGGCGAGCTTGGGGGTGCTGTTTGTGCGGCTGTTGATCCCCTTGGCCCATGGGCTGGCGGCTCGCTTGCGCACGCAGCGGATCCGGGCCGCTGCGCTGGTGGCGGCACTCCTCACGCTCCTGGCCTGGATCAGCGGTGGCCTGAGCCTCAACGATGGTTCTCTCTCCTTGGCCGCGGCACTCCAGGGTGATGGCGGCGGTTCGCTGGGCACCTTGCTGTGGCGCTTTCTGGCGTCGCTGCTCAGCATTGCCGCCGGTGCCCCGGGCGGCCTGATGCACGACACGATGACGCTCGGTGCCTTGTTGGCCAGCCCGCTCAGCGGACTGCCCGCCGAGGCCCGCGCCCAGCTGGCAGCCATCGGTGCCGCCGCCTTGTTCGCCTCCGCCAACCGCACGCCCCTGTTCTGCGCTCTGTTTGTGTTCACGCTGCAGGGCGATCCACAGCTGCTGGTGCCGTTGTTGCTCGCCAGCGCTGTCAGCGCAGCACTGGCTGAGCCGTGGCGCGGCAGCACCTGGAATGAAGCGCAGCTGGCGGAATCGTCCTGATCCGCCAACACAACCTGACGCTGGTGGCCTGCACTACAGCTCTCACAGGTCTTGCTGTTTAAAACCATGCCCACCGACGGGTAGCCATGACCTCCGAACAGGCCGCTCAACTCATCGACGACACCCTCGATCTGGTGCATCAGCGTCTGCTCGACCTGGAGAGCAACCAGCAAGCCTCAGCCCATCAGGCCCTGGCGGAGGAATTCCGGGAGTGGCGCCACCCCGCTGGTGGCCATATCGATCTGATGGTCTGCCCGGGCTTCCCCAAGCCCTAAACGCCCTCGCACGGGACACTGGAGCTCACTCCGTCGCGTCCGGCGGCGCCGGACTTGACCGTGCCGTCCTCAGTGGTTCCCAACGACACCATCGCTGCTGTGGCTACGGCTGTTGCCCTCGGTGAGGGCAGCGTGGCCATCGTGCGGCTGTCTGGCCCCGAGGCGGAGACCATCGCCACGGCGCTGTTTGTGGCCCCCGGCAGCCAGGGGTGGGAGAGCCACCGGGTGCTCTACGGCCATGTGTGCGACCCCACCAGCGGCGAGCGGGTGGATGAGGCGCTGCTGCTGTTGATGCGGGCGCCGCGCAGCTTCACCCGCGAAACCGTGGTGGAATTCCACTGCCACGGCGGCTTGATCTGCGTGCAGCGGGTGCTGGAGCTGGTGCTGGCCGCGGGCGCCCGTCGCGCCCTGCCCGGGGAGTTCAGCCAGCGGGCGTTCCTCAACGGCCGCCTCGATTTTACCCGCGCCGAGGCGGTGAGCGAGCTGGTGACGGCCCGCAGCCGCCGCGCCGCCCAGCTGGCCATGGCGGGCCTCGATGGCGGCCTGCAGCAGCGCATCGCCGCCCTGCGGGGGCGGCTGCTGGATCAGCTGGCGGAGCTGGAGGCGCGCGTGGATTTCGAAGACGACCTGCCACCCCTGGATGGCGATGCCGTGGCGGCTGAACTTGGAGCGGTGCAGGCCGAACTGGAGCAGTTGGTGGCCGATGGCGAGCGCGGCCAGCTGCTGCGGGATGGCCTGCGCGTGGCGATCGTGGGGCGCCCCAACGTGGGCAAGTCCAGCCTGCTGAACCGGCTGAGCCGGCGTGAGCGGGCCATCGTGACCGACCTGCCTGGCACCACCCGCGACCTGGTGGAGAGCGAGCTGGTGCTGCAGGGGGTGCCCCTCACCCTGCTCGACACCGCCGGCATCCGCAGCACCGACGACCGGGTGGAGCAGCTGGGCATCGAGCGCAGCCGTGCCGCCCTGCGGAGCGCCGATGCGGTGCTGCTGCTGTTTGACCTGGCGGCGGGCTGGGGGGTGGACGACCAACAGCTGCGGCAGGCGGTGCCCGATGCGGTGCCGCTGCTGGTGGTGGGCAACAAGGCCGACCAGTTGGCTCCGGGGGCGGCCCCGGCCCCCGAGGCGGATGTGTGCATCAGCGCCCTCGATGGCCGCGGCCAAGGGCAGCTGGAGGCGGCCCTGCTGCGCTGCTGCGGCCACGGCGACGCCCAGGGGCTGCAGGTGGCCCTCAACCACCGCCAGCGGGATCTGGCGGCCGCGGCGGCGGCCAGCCTGCAGGCCAGCCTGGGGGCGGCCCGCGAGCAGCTGCCCTGGGATTTTTGGACCATCGACCTGCGGGCCGCCGTGCGCAGCCTTGGTGAGATCACCGGTGAGGAGGTGAGCGAAGCGGTGCTCGATCGCGTCTTCTCCCGCTTCTGCATCGGTAAGTAGCTGCCTGCAGACTGGCCCGATGGCAGAGCTGCAGATCACCCCAGCGTTGCGCGCCCAGCTGCAGGCTTGGCTGGCGGAGGACATGGGCCGCGGCGACCTCAGCGCTCCGGCCCTCGCGGACCGCCAGGGCCGTGCCCATTGGCTGGCCAAGGCGCCCGGTGTGTTCTGCGGCGGGGTGCTGCTGGAGCCCCTGCTGCAGCTCCTGGATCCCACCGCGCGCGTGAGCCGGCGGGTGGCCGAGGGGGAGCTGGTGCAGCCGGGCCAGCGGCTGCTGGAGCTGGAGGGGAAGGCCGCCGCCCTGGTGGCGGTGGAGCGCACCGCCCTCAACCTGGCCATGCGCCTGTCGGGGGTGGCCACCGCCACGGCCGATCTGGTGCAGCAACTGCGGGGCACTGCGGTGCGCTTGGCGGACACCCGCAAAACCACCCCCGGCCTGCGCCAGCTGGAGAAATACGCCGTGCGCTGTGGCGGCGGCATCAACCACCGCCTCGGCCTCGATGACGCGGCCATGCTCAAGGAAAACCACCTGGCCTGGGGCGGCGGGGTGGCGGCGGCCGTGGCGGCCGTGCGCGCCCAGGCCCCTTGGCCGGCGCGGGTGATCGTGGAGGCGGAAACCGCTGCCGAGGCCCTGGCGGCCGTGGCGGCGGGCGCCGATGGGGTGCTGCTCGATGAATTCAGCCCCGAGGCCCTGCAGGCGCTGGTGCCGCAGCTGCGGGCCGCTGCCGCCGCCCTCCCCGCGGGGGGCGCCGTGGTGCTGGAGGCCTCCGGGGTGCAGCCCGCGCAGCTGCGGGCCTATGCCGCCACCGGCATCGACCTGATCTCCACCAGTGCGCCGGTGACCCGCAGCCCCTGGCTCGACCTCAGCATGCGCTTCGACCCCTGAGGCCCTCCGGCTGGGGGGGGATGATCGGAAACAGCTCAGGCCGCGTCAGCGGCGAACGGACGCCATGCTGCGCATCGCCCAGACCCTTGATGCCCAGCTGCGGGTGGCGATGGAGCGGGCCTTCCCGCAGGTGGCGGTCCAGGCCGATGGCCCCGGTTTCGACCCCCAGTTGGCCCCCGCCAGCAAGCCGGAATTTGGGGATTTCCAGGCCAATGGCGCCCTGCCCCTGGCCAAGCCCTTGGGCCAGCCGCCCCGGGCCATTGCTGCGGCGATCGTGGAGCAGCTGCAGGGGCAGGCGGCCTTCACCGAGCTGTGCCTGGAGCCCCAGATCGCGGGTCCCGGGTTCATCAACCTCACACTGCGTCCCGAGCGGCTGGCGGATGAGGTGCAGCTGCGGCTGGGGGATCCCCGCCTGGGGGTGCCACCCGTGCAGGCCGCAGCGCCGGTGGTGGTGGATTTTTCCAGCCCCAACATCGCCAAGGAGATGCATGTGGGGCACCTGCGCTCCACGATCATTGGCGACTCCTTGGCGCGGGTGCTGGAGTTTCGCGGCCACCCGGTGCTGCGCCTCAACCACGTGGGCGACTGGGGCACCCAGTTCGGGATGCTGATCACCCACCTCAAGCAGGTGGCGCCTGAGGCCCTCAGCACCGCCGATGCGGTGGACCTGGGCGATTTGGTGGCCTTCTACCGCCAGGCCAAGGCCCGCTTCGACGACGACGAGGCCTTCCAGACCACCAGCCGTGAGGAGGTGGTGAAGCTGCAGGGGGGCGATCCCGTGAGCCGCCAGGCCTGGCAGCTGCTCTGCGACCAGAGCCGCCGCGAATTCCAGAAGATCTACGACCGGCTCGCCATTCGCCTCAGCGAGCGCGGCGAATCCTTCTACAACCCCTACCTCGAGGCGGTGGTGGCCGACCTGGACGCCTCCGGCCTGCTGGTGACCGACGACGGCGCCCGCTGCGTGTTCCTCGAGGGGGTGAGCGGCAAGGACGGCAAGCCGCTGCCGGTGATCGTGCAAAAGAGCGATGGCGGTTTTAACTACGCCACCACCGACCTGGCGGCCATCCGCTACCGCTTCGCGGCCGCCCCCGACGGGGACGGTGCACGCCGGGTGATTTACGTGACCGACGCCGGCCAGGCCAACCATTTCGCCGGGGTGTTCCAGGTGGCCCGCCGTGCCGGCTGGTTTCCCGACGGCGGCCGCCTGGAGCATGTGCCCTTTGGCCTGGTGCAGGGGGAGGACGGCAAGAAGCTCAAGACCCGCGCCGGCGACACGGTGCGCCTGCGGGATCTGCTGGATGAGGCGG
>JBIKKZ010000083.1:0-6520 GCA_044360095.1 Vulcanococcus sp.
TGGTGGAGCTGTAGGGCAGGCTCAGCCCAAGCACCTCGAAGGCGGCGCTCATCGTGTTGGCGGTGAACATGCCGCCGCAACTGCCGGCTCCTGGGCAGGCGTTTTTCTCAATCGCCGTGAGCTCCTGCTCATCGATGCGGCCACCGCTGTACTGGCCAACCGCTTCGAAGGCGCTCACCACGGTGAGGTCGCAGGCGCCGAGTTTGCCGGGCTTGATGGTTCCGCCGTACACGAAGATCGACGGGATGTTCATGCGCGCCATGGCGAGCATGGCGCCGGGCATGTTCTTGTCGCAGCCGCCGATGGCGAGCAGTGCGTCCATGCTCTGGCCGTTGCAGGCGGTTTCGATCGAGTCGGCGATCACCTCACGGCTCACCAGGGAATACTTCATCCCCTCGGTGCCCATGGAGATGCCGTCGCTGACGGTGATCGTGCCGAACAACTGCGGCATGGCACCGGCGTCATGGGCTGCCTGCTCGGCCCGTTTGGCCAGGTCATTCAGCCCCAGGTTGCAGGGGGTGATCGTGCTGTAACCGTTGGCGATGCCGATGATCGGTTTGGTGAAGTCGGCGTCGCCGAAACCGACCGCCCGCAACATGGCGCGGTTGGGGGAGCGTTGGATCCCCTGGGTGATCGCGGCGGAGCGAAGCATGGCTGCGGCGGAGACGTCCCAGCAACCTACCGAGCGGTGCGTCTCGCCCCAGACCCGCTGTCAGTTCTGGGGGGTGAGGCCCTCCAACTGGCGCCGCACGTCCTCAATGGCCTGGTTGAGCTGTTGCACCTTGTCCTGGAGCTGAGACTCTTGAGCGGAGTCAACCCCCGCCCGCAGCCCACCGCTGTGGAGCTCCACCGCCTCCTCCTCCGTGCCGCTGAGGCGGCTCAACCGCAGGTTGCGCTCCTGCCTGGAGCGCTGCTGGCGGCGTTCCGCCTCCGACAACAGCCACCAGGCCAGGCCGGCGGCACCGATCACCGCGCCCGCCACCAGGGTGCCCAGGGATCCGGAGCCGCTCTCACGTGCCATCGCTGGTGTTGTATGCCATTGGAACCGCTTCAGCCTACGAAGGTTGGGCCGCTCAGGCCACAGAGCCGCCCCTCGGGATCGCCCACACCCGGGAGGATTTGGCCTGCGTCATCGAGTTCAGCGTCGATGCAGCCGGTGTAGAGGGTCAGTTCACCGAAGCGCTCCCCCAGCCGTTTGAGGCCGGGGCTGGCGGCCACGGTGGTGATCACCCGCACCCGGACCCCTTCCACCCCCCTGGCCTCCAGCAGCTCCAGCAGGTGGAGCAACCGTGCTGCACTGGCCACCTGAGGCGCAAACACCAACACGCCGGCTCTCTCCGGGATCACCTCAGGAAGGGCATTGAACGGGACGACGATCGCCCCATCGCTCCGCTGCTCAAGGGCCACCGGGGATAGGGCGGCATGGGGTAGCACCGTGCGGGCCCCTTCCCAGAGGCCGAGACCCGCGCTGAGCAATGGCACCGCCAGCAGTGGCACCGAGGCATCCACCACGGTGCCTTCGGTGCGGGCCATGGGCGTGTCCACCGCCACCCGCTGGTAGGGAATCCAATCGCGCAGGGCTTCGTAGGTGAGCCACCGACCCAATTCCCCCATCGCCGTGGCAAACAGAGCCGGCGGGGTTTGCCGGTCGCGCAGCAGCGTGAGCCAGTGGCCGATCAGGGGGTGGGGCGGCACCACCACGCGCAGGGCTTTGCTCATCGGTCGCGCTGGGGCCGCCGCCTGCCATAACTTGAGCGCTCCAAACTAGTGGTGCCTTGGCTCCCACCCCTTTGCTGCATCGCACACTGCACCAGCTCCTGGCCCAGACCGTGATGGTGCTGGGGATCGTGCTGCCGATGTTGCTGGGGGGTGTCGCTGCCGCTCCCAGGGCCGAGGCGATTACGGCACCGGAGCTGCGCGGCCAACGCAGCCTTCAGGACCTCCAGCCCGACATGCACGGTCGCAACCTGCAGCAGCAGGAGTTTCTGAAGGCGTCGCTGGAGGGTTTCGACCTCAGCGACACCGATCTGCGCGGGGCCGTCTTCAACACCGCCAATCTGCAGAACAGCAACCTGCGCGGCGCCGACCTTGAGGACGCGGTGGCCTTTGCCTCCCGCTTCGACGGGGCGGACCTCAGCGGTGCGGTGCTGCGCAATGCCATGTTGATGAACAGCAAGTTCACCGGAGCGCTGATCGAGGGCGCTGATTTCACCGATGCCGTGCTGGATCTGCCGCAGCAGAAGGCGCTGTGCGGCCGCGCCTCGGGCACGAACCCTCGCACCGGTGTGGACACCCGCGACAGCCTCGCCTGCCGGTAAGGCCTCTGCGTACTGGACGGCTTACATTGCTGATGTCCGGTTCCTTGGGGGGTCAGCCCAGGGAGGTAAGGGGGAAAGTCCGGTGCAAACCCGGCGCTGTCCCGCAGCTGTGAAGGGTGGTGTGCCCCAGGTGCCAGCCCCAGCCAGAACGCCCGCCGGTCCCGACCACGCCCTCAATTCCCTGGCGCGGACCAGGTTTTCGGATGATTCAACGCCCCTCCTGGGTGCTGCCCGTCAGCGCCACCAGGCTGTTGCCTGCTTGTTTGTTTGCCCTGGTGCTGTTGGTGGCGGCCCCAGCCTCCGCCCATCACCTGATGGAGCTGTTCCATCTCCAGCCATCCCCGTTGGCGGGTCTGATGAGCGGCATTGGCCATCCCCTGTTGGGGCCTGACCACCTGATCTTCCTGCTGGCCCTGGCCCTGGTGGGTCTGCAGCGCTCCAACCGTTGGATGATCGCCCTGCTGGTGGTCGGTCTGCTGGGCACCCTCGTGGGCCTCACCACACCGCAATGGCCCGCAGCCGAGATGCTGCTGGCCCTCACCCTGGTGGTGGAAGGCTTGGTGGTGATCGGCCGGCTGCCCACGTTGCTGCTGGTGCCGTGCTTTGCCCTGCATGGCTACGGCCTCAGCGCCCCTGTGCTGGGGTGGGATGGGGCTTCCACCGTGGCCTATGTGGTGGGCTTGCTGCTGAGCCAAACGGCACTGCTGCTGCTCTCCCTGGGGCTGCTGCGCAACACAGCGACGGCCCTCGCTCCAAGCACCCGCGCCCTTCTGGCCGGTGGCTTGATCGGCATCGGGGCCGCCTTCGGCTGGTCGCTGATCGTTCCTTAGGCGAGAGCCCCATGGCCAATTCCGCCCCGCGCCTGCCGGTCACCGTGGTGACCGGTTTTCTTGGTGCCGGCAAATCCACGCTGTTGCGCCAGCTGCTGCTCACCAGCGGCCTGCGCCTCGCTGTGCTCGTCAACGAGTTCGGCGAGGTGGGCATCGATGGCGACCTGATCCGCAGCTGCCGGGTGTGCCCGGACGACGCCAGCACCGACGGGCCCGCTCCAGTGGTTGAGCTGGCCAACGGATGCCTGTGCTGCACCGTTCAAGATGAATTCCTGCCCACCATGCAACAGCTGCTGGAGCGGGCCGATCAACTCGATGGGATCGTGGTGGAAACCAGCGGTCTGGCCCTGCCCGTGCCACTGGTGCAAGCGTTTCAATGGCCCGCCATCCGCACCCGCACTCGCGTCAGCGGCGTGGTGACGGTGGTGGACGGCGAGGCCCTCTCCCGTGGCAGCGTTGTGGGGGATCCAGCGGCGCTGGAGGCCCAACGCCTGGCTGATCCAAGCCTCGACCACCTCAGTGATCTCGAGGGACTGTTCCACGACCAATTGGACGCTGCAGATCTGGTGCTGTTAAGCCGCGCCGACCGCCTAACAGACGGACAACTGCAGACCCTTCAAGGGGAACTGACCGCCATGGTTCGCCCGGGGGTGTCCGTGGTGCCGATGGTGCGGGGTCAGGTGCCCGCGGCCCTGCTGCTGGGGCTGGAACGGCAGCACGAGGCAATGCATGGTCACGATTCAGGACATGACCATGAGCATGACCATCACCACCATCACGACCACAGCCACGTGGCCATGCAATCGGCGGTGATCTGCTGGGACGGACCGCTGGATCGCTCCCGCTTGGAGCCAGTGCTTCAACGGCTGATTGCCCAACATCACTTGCTGCGCCTCAAGGGCAAGGCCTGGTTGCCGGGCAAGCCCCACCCTCTGCAAATTCAGGCGGTGGGCCCCCGCCTGGAGTGTTGGTTCGACCCGGCCCGCCGCACCGGGGCCGATCCCGAGCAGGGGCTTCAGCTGGTGGCGCTGGGGCTTGACGTGCCCAGTGAGGCACTCCAACACCAGTTGGTCCAGGCCCTGACGGGCTAATCCAAGGGCAGCTCGCCCTTGGCGCAGATGCCGTCCCAGCAGAGGGCCCTGGGCCCCTGCCACACCGGTTGCACAGCGCGGATGGTTCCGGCCCCATCCCCGAGGGTGGTGCTGCCCCGTCCGTCGCTCCGGAATTCAAAGCGCTGCGGCCCCACCTGAAGCCACCAGAGTTCGCCGATGCGCTGCACGGTCATCGTGCAGGGGGTCCACTGGCCATCGCCGATGCGGCAGTCCAGCGGCACCGTGAGACCGGCCTGCGCCCCCGCCGCCGCGCCGTGGCCCAGCAGGGCGGAGAGTGCCAGCCAGCTGGGGGCCAGGTGGCGAACCAGGGACACGGGGAGCGGCCATTGGGGGCTATCTCCAAACTGACCAGCACAGCGGCCGCCGTCAGCCGGCCTGCCAAGATTTAACAATCCATGGGGAGCGCAGGTGCCCGTCTACTCCGCCCGTGTGCTGGTCTCGCTGAGGCCTTCGGTGCTCGATCCGGCCGGTGAAGCCACCCGCGCCGCCGCCGCCCGTCTGGGGGTGGCCGGCGTCAGCCGTCTGCGCATCGGCAAGGCAGTGGAGGTGGAGCTGGAGGCGCCCGATGCCGAAGCAGCCCGCTGCCAGCTGGAGCTGCTCAGCGACCGCCTGTTGGCCAATCCGGTGATCGAAAACTGGACCTTGGAACTCAAGGGTGACGCCGCCCCAGGAGCCTGATCCATGACCCTTGGCGTGGTGGTGTTCCCCGGCTCCAATTGCGACCGGGATGTGCAGTGGGCGGCGGAGGGCTGCCTGGGGATCCCGACCCGGTTTTTGTGGCATGAACAACGCGATTTGAGCGGTCTGGATGCCGTGGTGATCCCCGGAGGGTTCAGCTATGGCGACTACCTGCGCTGTGGCGCCATCGCCCGATTCGCCCCGGTGTTGGAGGAGGTGAAGGCGTTCGCTGAGCGCGGTGGTCCCGTGCTGGGCATCTGCAACGGCTTCCAGGTGCTCACCGAGATGGGGTTGTTGCCGGGAGCCCTCACCCGCAACCAACACCTGCATTTCCTCTGCGAACCGGCTGAACTGGTGGTGGAGCCAGGCTGCTGCAGCTGGTTGCAGGGCTATAGCAGTGGCCAGCGGGTGACCTTCCCGATTGCCCATGGTGAGGGGCGTTACCAGGCTGACCCTGAGCTGCTGAAGCGCTTGCAGCAGAACGGCCAGGTGGTGTTTCGATACGCCCGCAATCCCAATGGCTCCGTGGGGGACGTGGCGGGCCTCAGCAATGGCAAGGGCAACGTGTTGGGGTTGATGCCGCACCCGGAGCGGGCCTGCGATGCCGCCACCGGTGGCGTCGATGGCCGCACGCTTCTGGCCAGCTTGCTGGGTTGACACAAAAAAGGGGCCCTTTCGGGCCCCGAACACGTTGCGCTTTGGCGTGACGCCTGGGGCGCTCAGTTGACGGCCGCGAAGAACTCCTTGCTCTTCACCGGATCGGGATTCATGGTTTTCTCACCGGGGGTCCAGTTGGCGGGGCACACCTCGTCGGGGTTGTTGCGGATGTGCTGGAACGCCTGCAGCAGGCGCAGGGTCTCGTCGACGCTGCGGCCCACGGGCAGGTTGTTGATGGTCGACTGCATGATCACGCCGTCTGGATCAATGATGAACAGGCCACGCAGGGCCACGCCGGCCTCCTCATCGAGCACCTCATAGGCGCGGGCGATGTCTTTCTTGAGATCCGCCACCAGGGGGTAAGCAATGTCGCCGAGCCCACCGTTCTTGCGGTCGTGCTGAACCCAGGCCAGGTGGGAGAACTGGCTGTCCACGGACACGCCGAGCACTTCGCAGTTGCGGCTGGAGAAATCGCTGTAGCGATCAGAGAAGGCGGTGATCTCCGTGGGGCACACGAAAGTGAAATCCAGCGGATAGAAGAACAGCACCACGTACTTGCCGCGGTAGGAGGAGAGGGACACCTCCTTGAATTCCTGGTCCACCACGGCGGTGGCGGTGAAATCAGGAGCTTGCAGTCCGACGAGTCTGGACATGGTCACAGATGAGGGGGAATCAGGCGGCTTGGAAGGGCGAATGTCCTGCTCTGGGGGCAGCCAGTGGGCATCCCACGGGTTAGGCGTACTCGATCCGACTTCCATTAAGCACTGCTACAACTTATCACGCTTCCTTGGTCGGTGGCCGCCATAGGCTTACGGGACCACAACACAGCCCCCATGGCTTGGGATCCGTCCCTGGTTCGCTAATACAACCTCACGAGCCACTTTCGCCTGCTCAACCAGGTGCGCAGTGAGCTGCGGGAACAGCC
>JBIKKZ010000084.1:0-6511 GCA_044360095.1 Vulcanococcus sp.
TGCTCAACCTGGCCAAGCTGGAGAACACCGAATCGATTCGCCAGCAGCTGGTGTCCGTGTACAACCAGCTCGAAGCCCTGCACGACCAGCGCCGGCAGGAACGCGGTTCCGATCTCGCCCCGGCACTGCTCTAATCGGAACAGTTGCACGGTCGCCCCGGTGGCCCGAGCCGTTGGCGTGCTGATGCTGCTGCTGGCGGCCATGGCCCTGCCGGTGCGGCGGGCGCAGCCGCAGGTGCCGCTGCTCAAACCCAACCAATCGATCATGGGAGCCGATGCTCAGCTGAGGGCCCAGGGCTGGGAGCCGGCGGGGGATCCCAAGCTGCAGGCGTTCGAGCGCGACCTGGCGGGCAATCGGCTCACCAGCCTGAGCGGTTGCTCCGGCACCGGCGCTGGCTTCTGCCGCTACGACTACCGGCGCGGTGGCCGCCAGCTGGAGGTGATCACCGTGGCCGGCCCCCAGGGCAGCGGCCTGGTGTTGCGCTGGAGCGAGAGCCCTAGCTTGGGCCGATGATCTTCGACAATGACAAGCGGCCGGGCTGGCTGAACTGGCTGTTCCTGGCGATTTTCCTGTGGAGCTCCTGGCAGCTGGCGGGGATGTGGTTCAGCCAACTGCACGGCGGCTGAGGCTCGTCCCTTCAGCGGCGCGCTTTGGCGGGGCGGGGCGCCGGCTGGGGCAACGGCGGCGCCACCAGGGCCCGCACCAACCGCACCAGCCCGGCCACCAACAGCAGCAGGGCCAGCAGCGCCAGCCCCACCAGCAGCAGCACCCCCAGCAGCTGCAAGACGCCGGCCAGCAATTGCGACAGACCGCCGATCAGGTGCCCGATGGCGGTGCTCAGCAACAGCAGGCTGTCAAGGTCGATCAGCTCCGGCAGCTGCAACAGCAGCACCAGCAGGCCGATGCCCGCCGCCATCAGCAGCAGCGCCTCCAGGATCCGGCGGGAGCGGGGCGGCTGACGGCGGCGCCGAAACACGGTGCGCTCTCCCTTGGAGCCACTGGCTCCGCCGCCCTTGCCGCGGCCACCGCCGCGCACCACCTGCAGCCGGTCGCGGCGGCTCATGGCTCCAAGCGGTGGCCGGCTCCGTGCATCCAGCGCTCAAACTCCACCAGCACCAGCTCGTTGGGGCAATCCACCAGGCTCAGGTCGCCCACACTGCAATCGCCCTGGCCGCCGTGGTGCAGGGAGAGGTGAAAGTCGTTGCCGCTGAGGCCGCACACCTCAGGGTCGCTGCGCACCACCACATCCAGGCAGGCACCCAGACGAATCACACGGCGGCGCAACTCAGACCAGGTCAAGGAAGCCAAGGCATTGAAGCCAGTGTGGAGGGGATGGGGCGCGCGTCAACCTCCCCGCTGCGGCGAGGAGACGGCGGCGGGATTGGCGGCCGGAGCGGGCGCGGGGCGTTGCAGCGGCAGCAGGGCGCTGACGACCGCCGATAGCAGCAACACCCCCACCCCCACCAAGGGCGCCGCGACCCGTTGGGCCAGGGGTTGGCGGTGGCGCAACTCGCGGCGGCGCAGGGGCTGCAGGGGGGGCTGCTCGAACGGCAAGGCCAGGCGTGGGTCCAGCCGCAGCTGATCGAGGCAGCGCACCAGGTCCGCCAGCTCGGCGTCATCCAGCTGCAGCGCCAGGGGCGGGGTGTCGGGCTGGCTGCTGCGCAGCTCCAGCTGGTGCCGGCCGGCGTGGGGGCGAATGGCCACCGGATCGCTGTCGGCCCCGCAGCAGCGGGGCACACCGCTGAGCAGCTGGCGGGCGTAGGGCAGCACGGCGGCCACCATGGCCTGCAGGTGCTCCCGCTGGCCCGCCAGCTCGGTGTGGCCGGCCAGGTCGAGGCTGAAGCCCGTGAGGATGCCGATGGTCTGATCGCCCTGGCCGGCGGAGAGGTCGGGCAGACCCTCCACCTGCAGGCGGCAGCTGGTCTGTTCGTAGCGGTTGGTGAGTTTCATCCCGGTGTGCAGCAGCGCAGAGGTGTCCAGCTCAGAGGTGTCCAGCTCAGACCACGGGGTCCATCAGGGAGGCCTTGAGGCGCTCGAAGCCGCCAGGGCCGGCGCTGAAGGCCAAGGCCTGGATCAATTCGCGGCTGAGGCTGGGGCCCTGCTGGGGGTCGAGCAGCCGCTGCACGCCGCCGCGGCGCAGGTTGAAGCGCTCCCGCAGCAGCTCCGCCAAGCGGCCCTCGAACAGCTGCCAGCGCTGGGCGCTGAGCTGGGGCGGCTCCGCCGTGGAGAGCAGGCTGCGCAGCATCGGGTAGAGCCGGTCGGCCAGGGCGTTGCAGATGCGAATCAGGGCGTCGCCCTCGGCAGGGGTGGGCAGATCGCGGCGGGTGGTGCGCCGCAGGGGATTGCTGCAGCGGCGCTTCCACAGCTCCACCCGGTTGGGCAGCAGATCGGTGAAGCCCATCTCCTCGCTGAGCCACACCATCGCCTCCCCACCGTTGAGGTCGAGGGCTTCGGCGCAGAGCAACATCAGATCGAGGCGCTCGATGCCCCGCCTGGGCAGGGGGCGCTGGGGGTGCGATGGGGCATCGGCCATGGCTGCGATACTGCCAGCTGCGGCCCCGATCCGTCGACCATGCCAGCCATCGATCTGCATGAGCACGTGCGGGCGATCCCCGACTTCCCCCAACCCGGGATCCTGTTCCGCGACATCACACCACTGCTGCGCAGCCCCGCCGCCTGGCAGGAGGTGATGCGCCAGATGGGCGCGGTGTGCGAGCGGCTGCAGCCGGATCTGATCGTGGGCATCGAATCCCGCGGCTTCATCGTGGGCACCGCCCTGGCCACCGCCCAGGGCATTGGCTTCAGCCCCGTGCGCAAACCCGGCAAGTTGCCCGGCACGGTGATCGGCGTGGACTACAGCCTCGAATACGGCAGCGACCGGCTGGAAATCCTCCCCGACGGCTTCGAGCAGCAACCGCGGGTGCTGATCGTGGACGACCTGCTGGCCACCGGCGGCACCGCCGCCGCCTGCTCCGAGCTGGTGGAGCGGGTGGGGGGCCAGCTGTGCGGCTTCTCCTTCATCGTGGAACTGGCCGACCTAGCCGGCAAGGCCAAACTGCCCGCTGGCATCCCGGTCGACTCGCTGCTCGTGTATTGAGCCAGCTGGTTTACGGAACCGGCTCTGGCGGGGCCTCCTGCAGCGCCTGCCAGCTCCAGAGCTGATCGAGCTGCTCCACGCTGATCAGCCCGAAACGCCAGAGCACCGCCGGCAGCGGGGCCTGCTCCAGCTGGCACTGCTTGAGCCCCAGCTCCAGGGCGTTGTCACTGAGGCCCAGGTCTTGGCGCAGGTAGCGCAGCAGCGCCTCCGCGGGCGGCGGTTGGGGCGAGCTGCTGATCACCATGGTCGCCATGCTGCTCAGGGTGGCAACAACCGGCAAGGGCCCAGGCTCATCGCCCCCAGGCAGAGGCGGCGCAACCAGCCCGAATGGGCCAGGGCCGCCAGGGCCAGCCGCCGTAGCGGCAGCAGCAAGGGCGAGCGGTTGGAGAAGATCCGCACCAGGGCGTCGGTGGCCAGCAGCACCATCAGGATGTCGGGCCAGCGGCGGCGGGCATAACGGCCGGGCAGGCGGCGGGGTGCCAGGCGCCCGGCACTCACCTGGGCGGCCAGCTGCCCCAGCTCCTGCACATCGCGCCAACAGAGGTTGAGGCCCTGGCCCCCCACCGGATGGGAGCGGTGGGCCGCCTCCCCCAGCAGCACCACCGGCCCGCGCCGCAGCGGCCAGGCCAGCTCCAGGGCCAGCGGGAAGGCCCGGGGTTGATCCAGCAGTACCTCCGGCTGCAGGCGCTCCGGCAGGGCCGCGCCGAGGGCCTCCAGGAACGCCACAGGCTCCAGCTGCTCCAGCCGCCGCAGCCGCTCCAGGGGCGCACTCCACACCAGCTGAAAGGCCTCACCGCCAAGGGGCAACACCGCAAAGGGGCCCTCGGGGCGGAACAACTCCCAGGCCTGGTCAGGGGCCGAGCCCCGCAGGCCCACCTGCACCGTGAGGCAACCCTGGCGGTAGGGGCGGCTCCACTGGCGCAGGCCGGCGGCCCGGCGGCAGGGGGAGCGGTGGCCGTCGGCGGCCACCACCAGGTCCATGCCAGGCCGCCGCTGCGGCCCCTGGCCAAGCTGGGCCGAGATGCTGGGCCGCTGGGCCAGCGCCGCCAGCAGCACCTGCATCAACGGCGCGTGCTGCAGGATCCAGCCCACCGCCCCATCGGCAGAGGCCCCATGGGATGGCAGGTCGGCGCCGCTGAACTGCAGCTGCTGGCCGGTGGCGCGATCGCAGAGCTCAAGGCTGCGAAACGGCGCCACGTGCGCGGCCAGGGGCTGCCACAGATCCAACTGCTCCAGCAACTCGCGGCTGGAGTGGGTCAGGGCGTAGGCCCTACTGCGCTGGGCCAGCTCTGCGGCGCTGAGGGGGTCGTCGAGCTGCACCCGCCAGCCCGCCTGGGCCAGGACCAGGGCCGCCAGGGCGCCGGTGGGGCCGGCGCCGAGCACCTGGGCCTGCGGTTTTGAAGGAGGCCTGGAGCCCAACGGCAGCCACAAAAAAACCGCAGCACGATTCTGTGCTGCGGTTGGGGGTGAGTGCGGCCGCAGCCGCCCTGGATTCAGCCGAGGCCCAGCAGGCCGTGGGTGAAGGATTCGCCGCCCAGGGCCAGCTCGGTGGCCAGCAGGGCGATGAAGCCGAGCATGGCCAGGCGGCCGTTCAGCTTCTCGGCGCGGTCGTGGAAGCCCCAGCCGTTGTCGGCATCCACCACCAGCATGCGGGGCTCGCTGGCAAAGGCGTTGAGGCGGCCGCCATCCTCTTCGGTGACGGTGGCGCCACGGATGACAGCGGGGGCGGAGGGATTGGCCTGGACCATGGAAACTCCTTCGGGATACCTGAATTGTAACGCAATGTTGCGCGATGCAACGCAGGCGTTACGCACGCCGCCGGGCGTTTAGCGCAGGCGCCGCAGGCAGAGCTCCTCAAACGCCGGCCGCAGAAGAAACGGATACTCCCCCACCCACAGCTTCAGTTGCGGCAGCCAGGCGTCGCTGAGGGCCCCCACCCGGGAGAAATCGGAGCGCTCGCTCAGCACCAGGCAGCGCACCACCATGCCCACTTTGATGGTTTTGTGCTTTTTGTCGTAGGGGAAGCGGATGCTGCCCAGGTAGCCGTCCTCGTCCTCCAGCTCAAGGCACAGCCAGGTGCGGCGGTTCTCCACCAGCTCCAGGCGCCCCTGCTTGTCGGTGGTTTCCTGGCGGCCCTCCACCAGCTCACGGGTGTAGAGGTCGGCCACCTCCCCCTCGAAGATCGCCGCCGCCGGGTAGCGCCGCAGGGTGGCGTTCTTGCGGCTGGCCTCCACGATCGGCCCCCACAGCCAATACAGCACGAAGCTGAGGCCCACCACCAGCATGATCGGCGCCGCCTGGCTCGACATCGCCACCCCCTGGCTGATCAGCAGCGAAATCACGCCGGCGATCACCGAGATGAACACCCGCTGCAGCAGCTTCTGCGGGTTGCCACTGCAGGCGTTGAACTGCGGGCCGGTGGCCACGGCGGGGATCAACCGCGGCAATTCCCCGGGACGAAGCGGAATCAACATGGCGGCAGTGTGGGCTCAGGCCGGCTTCAGAGCAAGCGCTCCAGCCCGTAGACCAATCCGGGCAACTGGCGCACGCGACGCACGGTGAGCAGCACCCCCGGCATGTAGGCGGAGCGGTCGATCGTGTCGTGGCGGAGGGTGTAGGTCTCGCCTGGGGCGCCGAACATCACCTCCTGGTGGGCCACCAGCCCCGGCAGGCGGATCGAATGCAGCCGCAGGCCGCTGTCGCGCTGGCCGCCGCGGCTGCCCGCCAGGGTCTCGTGCTCCTCCACCTGCGGCGGGTTGAAGGTCTTGCCCAGCTCCTCCATCAGCTCAGCGGTTTTGATGCAGGTGCCGCTGGGGGCATCCGCCTTGCGGTTGTGGTGCAGCTCGGTGAGCTCGGCGAAGTCGTAGAAGCGGGCCGCCGCCGCCGCCGCCTGCTGCAGCAGCACCATGCCCACGGAGAAATTGGGGATCACGGCGCCGCCCATGGAGGCCTTGTCGGCAAAGCTGGCCAGGTCGCCGAGCTGCTGCGGCGAGAGCCCCGTGGTGCCGATCACCGGGTGCACCCCATAGGCGATCGCGGCGCGGGTGTGGTCATACACCACCGAAGGGTGGGTGAAATCCACCAGCACCGCCCCGTTGCCGGGGCCGTCGTTGCGCACCGCCTGGCTGGCCAGGCAGAGGCTGCCTTCAAAATCGGCGGTGATCGCCACCTCCAGCTCCCCGAGCCCCAGTTCCAGCCCCACATCGGCCCCCTCCTTGCCGGGGGTGGTGTCGATGGCGCCCACCAGGCGGCAATCGGGGGCGTGGTGCACCGCCTTCACCACCTCGGCCCCCATGCGCCCTAGGGCCCCGGCCACCACCACGGCGATGGGCTGGACGGCGCCGGTGGAGGGGAAAGCGGTGCTGCTGGTCATCGGCGGAGGCAAGGCACGGGCCACTGCAGCTGAGCCTATGG
>JBIKKZ010000085.1:0-6508 GCA_044360095.1 Vulcanococcus sp.
GCAGCAGCCCCGAGCAACACCAGCAGGCCGATCAGGTAGGCCTGCGGAAGCGAAAGATCCATCGGCCGTGCGGCTGCTCTGTAGGGAGGTGATCAGGCCTTGGCGGCGCCCACCACGGTGGTGAAGCTGGCGGGATCGGCCACGGCCAGTTGGGCCAACATCTTGCGGTTCAGCTGCACATCGGCCTTCTTGAGGCCCCCCATCAGCTTGCTGTAGCTGAGGCCGTTGAGGCGAGCGGCGGCATTGATGCGGGCGATCCAGAGGCGGCGGAAGTCGCGCTTGCGGCGGCGGCGGTCGCGGTAGGCGTTGCAGAGCGCCTTCATCACCCGCTGGTTGGCGGTGCGGAACAGCGAGCCGTTACCGCCGCGGAAGCCGCGCGCCAGGCGAAGGATCTTGTTGCGGCGTTTGCGGGCGACGTTGCCCCTCTTGACGCGGGCCATGGGTGGTTCTCAGGGATTTTGTTGAAACAGCGCTGCAGCCGATCGTTCAGCTGTAGGGGAGCATCGCGCGCACGTTGTCCGCGTCCCGCTCATCCACCACGGCCATGGTGCCGAGGAAACGCTTGCGCTTGGGGCTCTTGTGGTCGAGCAGGTGATTGCGGAAAGCGTGGCGACGCATGAACTTCCCGCTGCCGGTTGCTTTGAACCGCTTGGCGGCTGCTTTGCGGGTCTTGAGCTTCGGCATGTCTACGGGCTCTGGCACAAACGATGAGGGTACGCCCTCGAAGTGCCTTCCGCCAACTCCCCCTAGGGTCAGGGCCTGCCACCGCCGGACCCATGGTCGTGCGATTCCGCCGCGCCCTGCCCCTGGTGCTGGGCTGCGGTGTGCTGTTGGCGGGCTGCCGGGGGGTGGGGGCCGAGGTGCTGAGCTACTGGCCGGTGCCGCCGCCGCCGGAGCCGACGGCCCAGCGGCCGCAGCTCTGGGTGGCCCTGGCGGCCCGCTTGGGGGAGGCCCCCCTGACCCTGCGGGCCGCCGGGGGATCCCTGCAGGCCAGTGATGCCCGCGGCCAACGCTTGAACGGGCCGGAGCTGCAGCTGCGTTGGCAGTGGCTGCCGTTGCCCCAACCCCAGATGATTCGGCGGCGGGTGCTGGGGCCCTTCGCCAGCTTCGAGGCGGCCGAGCAGGCCGCCTTGGCCTGGCGCCGCCAGGGGGTCACCGCCCAGGTGGTGTATCCGGGGGAGTGGGAGGTGTGGGCCCCAGCCACCGCCAAGCCCCCCGCGGGGTTCACGGCCCGGCTTGTGGAGCAACGGCTCGGGCAGCGGCGGGTGCTGGAGGGGCGCGTGGCCGCGGAGAGCTGGCGCCCCCTGGCGGGTCCGGTGCAGATCCAGGCCCCCCAGGGGTTGCGCTGGCAGGGGGGGGTGTTTGCCGGTCCGTTCCGGCTGCAGGCCGACGCCAGTGACCGTTGGACCCTGATCGAGCAGGTGCCGCTGGAGCGCTACCTGCTGGGGGTGGTGCCCCATGAGATCGGTGCCGGCTCCCCGGCCGCTGCCCTGGGGGCACAGGCGGTGCTGGCCCGCACCTGGGCGCTGCGCAACCGCCACCGGTTTGCCGTGGATGGCTACCACCTCTGCGCCGACACCCAATGCCAGGTGTATGGCGATCCCCGGCAGGCTGGGGCGGCCGTGCGCCAGGCCGTGGCCGGCAGCGCCGGCCGTGTGCTGGCCTGGCGCGGCGAACCGATCCATGCGGTGTATCACGCCAGCAACGGCGGTGTGGCAGCCAATGAAAACGAGGCCTGGCCCCTGCCGGAGCTGCCCTACCTGGAGCCGTTTCTGGATTGGTCGAGCCAGGGGCGCCCGCCGCTGCGGCTTCCCCTGGCCCAACCGCAGCAGCTGCAGGCGCTGCTCAGCCGCAGCCAGGGGGCCCACGGGGCCGGTCACCCCCGCTTCCGCTGGCGGAGGTTGATCACGGAGGCGGACCTGCGCCAGGCGGTGGCTGAGCGGGCCGCCGCCCTGGGAGATCCCTTGCGCCCGCTGGTGCTGGAACGGGGCCCCAGCGGCCGGGTGGTGCGACTGGCCATCGCCGGCACGGCTGGTCGGGAGGTGCTGGTGCGCGACGCCATCCGCCGCCGGCTGCGGCAGTTGCCGAGCACGTTGTTTGTAGTGCAGTCCGCCGGGCCGGGCCAGTGGTGGTTTGAGGGGGGCGGGTTCGGCCACGGGGCCGGCCTCTCCCAGGCCGGCGCCATCGATCTGGCCGGCCGCGGCTGGAGCCTCGAGCGGATCCTCAGCCACTACTACCCCGGCACCACCCTGCTGCCGCTGGAGCGCCTGTGGGGGGGCTCCAGCGGCGGCCCTTAAAGTTGCCCCATCGCAGCAGAGGCCATGGCCGTTGGCGGCACCGCCACAGGAGCTCGCCGTCCCCAGGCCGCCCTCTTCCTGATCGGTTGCTGTGCCGCCGGGGCCTTTCCCCATGCCCTGCCGCCCGAGCAGCAGCTGTGGCCGGCCGTCGCCCTCACCGTGCTGCTGGGGGCCTATGCCCTGCGCACCGTGTTTCTGCCGCTGCTGGCGGAGCCGCACCCCTCGTTTGGTGGCTTGCCGGAGGCCGGTGCCGAGGGCGCCGCGTTGCCCCCCACGGCGGCGGCCCCTGCGGGGGGCTGGCCGGCGGTGGATTTGGTGGTGGCTGCCCGGGATGAGGAGGCGGTGATCGGCCGGCTGGTGGAGCGGTTGGCCGCCCTGCGCTACCCCGCCGACCTGCTGCGCTTTTGGGTGGTGGACGACGGCAGTGAGGACGGCACCGCCACGGTGCTGGAGGCTTGCCAGCGCAGCGTTCCCCAGCTGCAGGTGCTGCGCCGCAGCCGCGATGCCGGCGGTGGCAAATCCGGCGCCCTCAATGCGGTGCTGCCCAAGCTTCAGGGGCGCTGGCTGCTGGTGTTGGATGCCGATGCACAGCTGCAGCCCGATCTGCTGGAACGGCTTGTGGGCTTCGCCGAGGGCGGTGGATGGTCGGCGGTGCAGCTGCGCAAGGCTGTGGTCAACGCCGACCAGAACCTGCTCACCCGGGCCCAGGCCATGGAGATGGCTCTGGATGCGGTGATCCAGCAGGGCCGCCTGCGCAGCGGCGGTGTGGTGGAGCTGCGGGGCAACGGCCAACTGTTGCAGCGCCAGGCGGTGCTCGCTTGTGAGGGCTTCAACGAGGCCACCGTTACCGACGACCTCGACCTCAGCTTCCGCCTGTTGGTGACCGGCCAAGCGGTGGCAGTGCTCTGGAATCCGCCCGTGCAGGAGGAGGCGGTCACTGGGTTGGCGGCCCTGTGGCGCCAGCGGCAGCGCTGGGCGGAGGGGGGCCTGCAGCGCTTCTTCGATTACTGGGGCCAACTCACCGGCCGGCAGCTCGGTTTTGGTGTGAAGCTCGATCTGCTCAGCTTCTTTTTGCTGCAGTACGCCCTGCCCGTGATGGCGGTGGCCGATCTGTTCACCGCGTTGGCCATGCGCTCGGCGCCGGTGATGTGGCCTCTGTCGTTTGTGGCCTTCGGCCTCTCCGGCGGCGCCATCCTGGTGGGCTGCCGCCGCCCCAACGAGGGCCCGGCCTTGCCGGCGATGCACCCGTTCAACCTGGCCCTGGGCATTGCCTACCTGGGCCACTGGTTCGTGGTGATCCCCTACACGAGCCTGCGCATGGCTCTGCTGCCCAAACGTTTGGTGTGGGCCAAGACGGAGCACGGGGGCCAAGAGCACGGCATCCCCGAGTCCGGCGGCCCGGCGTCCGCCACGGACGAGGCCGACCTCAGCACCCAGGTGCTCTGAGCACCCCAGCTCTGCAGACCCGCTAGCTGGCTTCGAGTTCGGGAATGGGCACCTCCAGGGTCACCACCTCGCCGTTGAAGAAGTCCGCCAGGCGTTTGGCCTGGTCGTCCAGTTGGCTGGCTTGGGAGGGCGCCGTTTGGGACGCGGCGGGCGGCTCTGCGGTTGGTCGGGCGGCCGCCGGGGTGGGCTTGGCTTGCGGTGGCGGCTCCGGAGCAGGTGTGGGGGCAGGGGCAGGCTCCGGCGCGGCCACAGGCGCGGGCTGCGGGGTGGGCTGGGCTGTGGTGGGGCGAGGCATCGGTGGCGGATTGCCGCCGGCCTCGAGCACCAGTTGGCGGGGGCTGCCCAGGGCTGAGGCGATCGCCTGCTCCAGCAGCGCCTGGCGCCCCTGCACCATCGCCATCCAATTGCCCGCCACCTGCACCACCGCCCGCTGCTGATCGAGGCGCACCAGCTGGGCCTGTTGGGAGAGGAGCATGCGGGTGGAGGGCAGCTCCAGCCCCGCCAGAATCTGCTGCCAGAGCTCGCCGAGGTTTGGCGTTCCGGCGGCGGGCTCCGGGGTTGGCGCTGGCGCTGGTGCTGCCGAAGGAGCTGGCGTTGCTGCCGGCAGGGGCGCTGGGGCGGCCACCGGTGCAGGAGCTGCGCTGGTGGCAGGGGTGGCAGCGGTGGCTGGGGTCCGCACCGGTGCCGCCGCGCCGGCTGCGGGGGCTTCGCTCAGCAGCCCCAGCAGCAGCACCTCCAGCCAAAGGCGCGGCTGCACGCTCTGGCGCAGTTGCTGTTCGCTGCCCTTGAGCTGGGCCTGCCAGTGCAGCAGGCGGGCTTTGCCGATGCGGCGCGCCAGTTCGGGTAGCTCGGGTCGCAGTTGCGGCGACACGCTGGTGAGCTCCAGCCGCTCCGGGGCCACCCCCGCCAGCACCAGGTCGCGCAGCATGCCCGCCAGGCCCTGCAGCACCGCACCCGGCTCGCGGCCCCGCTCCAGCAGGGTGCGGATCGCTTCGATCACCCCCAGGGGCTCGCTGGCGGCCAGGGCGGCCGCCAGCTGCAGCAGCTCCTGCTCCGGCACGGCCCCCAGCAGATCCCACACCGCCATCGGCTCCACCGGCGGCGGCAGCAGGCTGAGCTGATCCAGGAGGCTTTCGGCGTCGCGCAGGCCCCCCTGGGCCCGCTGCGCCACCACATGCAGCGCCTCCGCGGTGATGCCGATCTGCTCCTGCTCGGCGATCCAGCCCAGGTGCCGCTCCAGGGCATCGAGGGGGATGCGGCGGAAATCAAAGCGCTGGCAGCGGCTGAGGATCGTGGGCAGCACCCGTTGCGGGTCGGTGGTGGCCAGCACGAACACCACCCGCGGCGGCGGCTCCTCCAGGGTTTTGAGCAGCGCGTTGAAGGCCGCCGTGGAGAGCATGTGGCACTCATCCACCACGTAGACCTTCCAGCGGGCCTGCACGGGGGCGAAGCGGGAGCGCTCGATCAGTTCGCGGATGTTGTCGACGCCGGTGTTGGAGGCGGCGTCGATCTCGATCACATCCAGGGCGTTGCCCGCGGCGATGGCGGTGCAGAGCTCGCAGACGCCGCAGGGCTCGGGGGTGGGGCCGTCGCTGCCGATGCAGTTGAGCGAGCGGGCCAGGATCCTGGCGCTGGAGGTTTTGCCGGTGCCCCGCGGCCCGCTGAACAGGTAGGCCGGGGCGATGCGGCCGGAGCGCAGCGCGTTGCCCAGGGTGGCCGCGATCGCCTCCTGCCCCACCAGCTGGTCGAAGCGCTGGGGGCGGTACTTGTGGTGGAGGGGTTGGTAGGCGGCCGGCATGGCTGGAGGTTAGGGGCCGCTGCCGGGGTTCAGCAGGTGCTCCAGCCTGGCCTCGAGTTCCTCCACTTCGCTCAGTTGGTCGGCCAGCTTCTGGGCCGCCAGCCTCACCGCCTCCAGCTGCTGCTGGCCCCAGCGGGCTTCGACGCGGGTCAGGGCCGTCTCCAGTTGCTCCAGCAGCGTCTGCCGCAGCCGTTCCAGCCGCTCCAGGCTGCGGCGCACCAGCTCAGGATCGATCCGCACCCCCTGGCGAAGCAGCAAGCGGGCGCCCCCCAGCACCGCCGACTGCAGCAGCCCCTCCACCTGGGCGCTGCGGTGCCGGCCGGTTTTGCACCAGTGGGCGAAGTGCTCGCAGTTGTTGAACAGCAGGTTGTAGTTCTGCTCCCCCAGCCGCCCCATGGCCCGCCGCAGGGTGGTGCCGGCCGGTGAGCAGCTGCCGTCTCCGTAGGGCACCACGCTGATCGGTTCACCGCGGCTGAAGTCGTCCAACGGGCTGCGCAGGATCTGCCGGCCCTCCAGGTAGTGGGCCACGGTCCCGTCCCCCAGGTCGATGCCGTGGTGCTGGAACAGCCCGTGCTGGCGGGGCACCTGCAGGTGATCGGCGGCGGCCATGCAGGCCCGATGGGATCAGGCGGATTCCTGTTGGGCGGCTTCGCTGCCGGGCAGCGCCAGCACCTTGGCCTTGGTGCGCTCCTCCACCAGCTCACGGGTGATGGTGAAGCTCTTGGTGCTCTTGTCCGAGGGCAGGTCGTACATCAGATCGAGCATCAGCTCCTCCACAATCCCGCGTAGGGCCCGGGCCCCGGTTTTGCGGCGGTGGGCTTCGGCGGCGATGGCCTCAACTGCGCCGGGCTCGAAGTCGAGGCGCACGTCGTCCATGCTCAGCAGGGTCTGGAACTGCTTCACCAGGGCATCCCGCGGTTCGGTGAGGATCGCTTCGAGGGCATGGGTGTCGAGCGGTTCCAGCACG
>JBIKKZ010000263.1:0-6476 GCA_044360095.1 Vulcanococcus sp.
GTGGTTGGTGTGGAGCCTGGCCACCGCAGGCAAGTTTTTTGAAGGGCTGATCGTGTTCATGGGTGGCATTGCCCTGCCGCTGATCGCCGATCAGTTCTCCATGACGACCACCGACAAGGGGCTGGTGACCGCAGCCACCCTGGCGGGGATTCTGGTTGGGGCCCTGGCGCTCGGGGGGCTGGCGGACCGCTGGGGCCGCAAGCCCGTGTTCATCGGCGAGATGGTGCTTCTGGCCATCGCCCTGCTGGCCGCTGCCTTCAGCCCCGGCACCCAGGCCCTGATCATCGCGCTGTTTGTGATCGGGCTGGCCCTCGGTGCCGACTACCCCACCGCCCACCTGGTGATTTCCGAAAGCATTCCGGCGGCGATCCGCGGCCGCTTGGTGCTGGGGGCCTTCAGTTTTCAGGCCCTCGGGGCGGTGCTGGGCACCGCCATTGCCGCCGTTGTGCTGGGCAACAATCCTGAGCTGAACACCTGGCGCACCTTTTACCTGATCCCCGTGGTGCCGGTGCTGCTGGTGGTGTGGGGGCGTCTGTTCCTGCCCGAAAGCAGCCATTGGTTGGTGAGCAAGGGCCACCTGGCCAAGGCCGAAAAGCAGCTGCGCAAGCTCCTGAACCGCCAGGACGTTGAACTTCTGGAACTGGAGATCGCCGAAGAGGGCCACATCCAACGCAGCAGCGATTGGCGCCAGCTGTTCCACGGCAAGTGGCAACGGGCGACGATCCTGGCCTCGGTGCCCTGGTTCCTGCAGGACCTCTCCACCTACGGCATCGGCATCTTCACCCCCGTGATCATTGCCGCCACCTTCGGGGCTCAGGCCAAAGAGCACACCGTGGCTGCCGTCATCCACAACGATTTGCTTGGGGCGCGCGGCACAGCCCTTGTGGATGTGGGATTCCTGGTGGGCATTGCCTGCGCCATTGCCCTGGCCGATCGCATCGGCCGCATTCTTCTGCAGGTGGTGGGCTTCATCGGCTGCGCCGTGGGCCTGATCATCGCTGCGTTTGGCTCCATCAATGGCAGCAACAACCTGGCTGTGATCGTGGTGGGCTTCGTGCTGTTCCAGTTCATGACCAACCTGGGCCCCAATGCCCAGACCTACCTGTTGGCCGGCGAGGTGTTCCCCACCCGGCTACGGGGCCTGGGGGCTGGCATGGCAGCCGCCACCGGCAAAGTGGGTGCGGTGATCACCGCATTTCTGTTCCCCACGCTGCTGGCGGACTGGGGAACCGATCGGCTGCTTCCGCTCCTGGCGGTGACCTCCGTGCTGGGCGCCGTGATCACCTGGACCTACCGGATCGAAACCACGGGCGTTGACCTGGAGCGCCTCTAGGTCGTTCTGCGTCTTAACGCTCAGCAGCTAGTGCTGGTGCGTTCGTTGGCGGTGATGGTGGGCTGGGGCATCACCACCAGCCGATCAATATCGGAATCGGGCCGCGCTTGCCCGCGGGCACGGGAGCCGAACAAAACCATCCGGCTCGGTCTGGGATGTACGCCGCCCAAGGCGGCTGTGACCGCCTGCAGATCGGGTGCACTGGTGGAGCGAAGAAGAGTCATGGGGTGCAGCTCAGTCGATCCACCCCTGCTCAAGCACCTGCTGCGCTTGGTCGGTGCTCACCCCCGTGAAGAGCTCAACGAACTCAGCCACGGGGATGCGCGTGCCACGGAACACCCAGGCGCCGCTGACGCGCTGGGAATCCCGTTCCACCGCTGGGCAATCCGCCCAATTCAGCTGGTTGGCTGCTGGCATGGCTGGAGGCCTGACCTGAGGCCAAGCAAAGCCTAGTCAGGCCTCGATCCGGCACTGGTGCGAGGTGATGGTGGTCATTGCCGCTGAAACGCAGCGCGGACGGCTTGGGCGTGACGGCCCCCGGCGCGTCGGATAACGTCGCGCCACACCTCTCGATCAACACTGGCGGCCGTCATGCGGAATGTCTCGCCCTTCGGGATCCCGGCACGGCTCCTGCTCGTCGCCGTGTGGTCCTCTGCCACCGTCCCCGGCCCATGGAGCCGTGCTCGCGACCCGCAACACCAAGGACTTTGAGGGGATCGGCTTGGAGCTCATCAACCCCTGGCAAGACAGCTAACAGCCCTGGGCGCCTGATTCAAGGGCTGTTGCCTCAAGCCGCCTGGTGCCTGCTGCTCACCAGCTCTCCGGTGCACTGCATCGGTAGGAGCGCCGAACGGCCGGCCCCATACCAAGCCTCCACCAGGGCCGCGGGGGTTCTGGGGTTGATCTGGCCGGCCAACAGCCAGAGCTCATCGTGAAGCACTTGGGTTTGATCGGGCATCCCCACATACCAAGGGGCCTCCGGATCCACCGAGAGCTCTTCGTGCAGCAGCAACAACCCCTCCAGAACGCAGGCCGCGAGCTCGGGTGTCATTGCCATCGCAAGAACCACCATCCACGCACGGCGGCAGGGCCTGCATCAAGGGGTTGGCCGCATCAACGGGCGCTGCCTGCAGGCAGCCCCAGAGGCCAGTGGTGGCCAAAAGCCAATGCCAAGACAGGTTGATCCAGGGAGTTAGCGGTCCGCATCGCACAAAGCAGCAGCGAGGTCCTCAGCCTCAAGATCCAGGTACTCAGCCAGGATCTGGTCCCTGCTCAATCCAGCGGCGACAAGCTCCTGGATATCAGCCACACGAATCCGCATCCCACGGATGCAAGGCTCCCCTCCGCACTGCTGTGGATTGCGCGTGATTCGGTGGATCATGGAACCACGCTAAGGGAATCGATTCCTGCCCAGACCGCTACACCATCCGGATGCATCCAGCCATCACCCGATCAGCTGAGCAACCGAGGCAGCGGATCGGTGCCTTCGCTGAGAATGGCCAGATAGTCGCTGTAGGCAAACAGGCGATTACGCCGGCCACCGGTGATCTCTTGCACGATGCCAAGTCCACCAAGGATGTCGAGGGCCTTGCTGGAGGTCGGATAGCTCAACCCGCTGATCGCTTGAATCTGGGCAACGCTGGTTAAAGGGCGCTGGCGGATCGCCAAAAACACCTTCAACACACTGGCGCTGCTGCGCCCCAGACCGCCCAGTCGAGCTTCATCACAGCGAAACAACGCCAGCAGGCGATGGGCCGTCGCCACAGCTGCTGTGGCTGTCATCTCGACGCCCTCCAGAAAAAAGCTGAGCCATCCCTCCCAGTCCCCCCGTTGACGCACATCATCGAGCAGCTCGTAGTAACGGGCGCGGTGTTGCTTGAAAAACAAGCTCAGATACAGCAGTGGTTGCTGCAAGACGCCCGCATCAATCAGCATCAACACGATCAACAACCGGCCCAATCGGCCGTTGCCATCGAGGAAGGGATGAATCGTCTCGAACTGCACGTGGGCAAGGCCTGCACGGATCAAGGCCGGTAAGGGATGCTCAGCCCCATGCCGCGTGGCGTCATTCAGGCGGGGATCGATGGAGTCCGCAGGCTGGGCCTGGCCATGGATGAACCGCTCCAGTTGGGCCATGCAATCATCAATGGCGGCTGGTGGAGGCGGAACAAAGCGCGCATTGCTGGGCCTGGTTCCACCGATCCAGTTCTGGCTGCGACGGAACACGCCGGGCTGCCGATCCGCTCCACGGCCGCGGGCGAGCAACAGCCCATGGATCTCTCGCAGCAGGCGCGATGACAGGGGAAAGCCCTCCTGCAAGCGCGTCAGGCCGTGCTCCAGACCCGCCACATAGCTGGAGACTTCCACAACATCATCGAATGGCACACCCGGTGCCTCCTGCAGCTCAAACAGCAGCAGGTCTGACAGGGAAGATTGTGTTCCCTCGATTTGCGAGGACAACAACGCTTCCCGCCGCACATAGGCATACAAAAACAGGCTGGGATCGGGCAGGAGCGCGGCCACGCCGTCCAGTCGACCGCACGCCAGCAGGGCACGTTCGTGCTGCCCCTGGAGCTCAGCCCCGATCTGCAGCGGCGGATCCGGTGGCAAGGGATGGGGGATAAAGGCGGCGACAGGCTCTCCGGCGCTGGTGGAGGGCTCGTAGCGGCCCGTGATCTCGCGACGCACCATGCCCCGAAAACCTTGAATACCAGGTCAGCTTATTCAAGCTTTCAAGACTTGCCTTTAACAAGAGGTCGCCGGTGGATCCAACGCCGCCGCTAGCTCGAGGACCAAGGCCGCCCGCCATTCAGAGCCCTCCCTTGTCTCAAGAGATGAGACGGGCTGGATTCCTTGGGACTTGTCCCAGTCAAACGAAGCAACGACGGTTTTCAGCGGCCTCTTCCGGGCTCATTCCGAAGAAGAAAAGCTGCCTCTTGAACCCAGAAGAACTCTGATGCCGCAAGCCTTAAGCCTTGCAGTCCAGACGATCTCAAAAATGGGTCGTCTGAGATTCGAACTCAGGACCAATCGGTTAAAAGCCGAGTGCTCTACCGCTGAGCTAACGACCCGCCCGCCGCCGGACCCAGGGTCTGGCTCAGGTGGTGGCCCTTGCGGGCACCGATCGAAAGTATCACCCGGGGGGGCAGGTCGCCGGAGAATGGCGGCAGCAACCGCCATCGGCCGCCACCATGCCCATCAGCCCCTGGCCCGAGCCCCGTGTGCACCCCGATGCCTGGGTGGCCGACAGCGCCGTGCTGATTGGGGATGTGCAGCTCGCCGCCGGCGCCAGCCTCTGGCCCACCGCCGTGGCCCGCGGCGATGTGTGCCCGATCGTGGTCGGTGAGGGCAGCAACGTGCAGGACGGCGCCGTGCTGCATGGCGACCCCGGCCAACCCGTGCGCATCGGTGCTGACGTGACCATCGGCCACCGGGCCGTGGTGCATGGCGCCACCCTGGAGGACGGCTGCCTGATCGGCATCGGCGCCGTGGTGCTCAACGGCGTCACCGTGGGCAGCGGCGCCCTGGTGGCGGCGGGGTCGGTGGTCACCAAGGATGTGCCGCCGCAGACCCTGGTGATGGGGGCCCCGGCCCAACCCAAACGGGAGCTGAGCGAGCAGCAAGCCGCCGAACAACGCCAGCACGCCCGCCGTTACCGCCAGCTGGCCATGGCCCATGCCGGCCGCAGCGGCGACACCGGCTTTGCTGCGAAATCGATCAACTGAACGGCCCCGCAGACGCCCGCGGGCGAATCATCCGTAAGATCGCCGCAATTCCTTGCTTTCCCAGCCATGGACGCGCGGCTCCTGCTTGTTGCCACCCCTGTGTTGCTGGCGGCCGGTTGGGCGGCGTTCAACATCGGCCGTGCCGCCGTGGGCCAGCTGCAGCTGATGCTCAAGCGCGCCAACGGCTGATCGCCGCAGGCCATCAGCGGGGACACGCCCCCATCCAGGCCTCCGCTGCGGCGGGGGCTTTGTTGTGGGCAGCGCCGACGCGCCCTGCCCCGTAGCCTGAACCTTCCAGCGGCGCAGAGGCGGGCGGGCGCAGTGGCAGCAGAGCAAACGGCAGTCACGGTGATCGGCGCCGGCCTGGCCGGCACAGAGGCCGCCTGGCAGATCGCCAGCGCCGGCATTCCCGTGCGGCTGCTGGAGATGCGCCCGGTGCGCCGCTCCCCCGCCCACCACAGCAGTGAATTCGCCGAGCTGGTGTGCAGCAACAGCTTTGGGGCCCTCAGCAGCGACCGGGCCGCCGGCCTGCTGCAGGAGGAACTGCGCCAGCTCGGCTCCCTGGTGATCCGCACCGCCGACCAGCACGCCGTGCCCGCCGGCGGCGCCCTGGCGGTGGACCGCGGTCGCTACAGCGCTGCCCTCACCGCCGCCCTCGAACAACACCCCCTGGTGACCGTGGAGCGCCACGAAGCCACGGCCCTGCCGGCCCCTGAGCAGCTGTGCGTGCTGGCCACCGGCCCGCTCACCAGTGAACCCCTGGCCGACGACCTGCGCGCCTTCACCGGCCGCGCCGACTGCCACTTCTTCGATGCCGCCAGCCCGATCGTGGATGGCGAGAGCATCGACCTCACGGTGGCCTTCCGCGCTTCCCGCTACGACAAGGGCGACGCCGACTACATCAACTGCCCGATGGACAAAGAGCAGTTCCTGGCCTTCCGCGAGGCGCTGCTGAACGCCGAGCAGGCCGAACTCAAGGATTTCGAGCAGGAGAGTGCCACCTTCTTTGAGGGCTGCCTGCCGATCGAGGAGCTGGCCCGCCGCGGTGAAGACACCATGCGCTACGGCCCCCTCAAACCGATCGGCCTGTGGGACCCCCGCTGGGGCGACGTGAACGACCGCGATGTGCGCCGCGCCAACCGCGCCTATGCGGTGGTGCAGCTGCGCCAGGAGGACCGCGACGGCCGCCTCTGGAACCTGGTGGGCTTCCAGACCAACCTGAAATGGGGCGAGCAGAAGCGCGTGCTGCGGCTGATCCCAGGCCTGGAGAACGCCGAATTCGTGCGCTTCGGCGTGATGCACCGCAACACCTTCCTGGAGGCCCCGCAGCTGCTGGATCCCACCCTGCAGTTCCGCCAGCGGCCGCGGTTGCTGGCGGCGGGCCAGATCACCGGCACCGAGGGCTACGCCGCCGCCGT
>JBIKKZ010000086.1:0-6471 GCA_044360095.1 Vulcanococcus sp.
ACCCTCGGCCCGAAGGGCTGGTGGCGGTTCCCGGAGTGCCGATGCCACCGGGGGGCGGCGTCGCGGTTCTTCCAGCCGCAGTGCCACGTCCAGCGCCTCGACCAGCCCCGCAGCCAGCAGCGCTGGAGCCGCGGTCGAATCCAGCTTTGATCCGATCGTGATGGTGCCGGTGATCACCGACGCATTTGATGCCCACTAAGGCCCACTGAGGCCCGTGCCACCCACCAGCCATCCGGCCCACAAAAAAGCCCTGCGGTGGCAGGGCGATCGGTCCGGCTAGGCGGACACAGGATGGCTCGGGGGAGACTTGAACTCCCGACCTTGGGGTTATGAATCCCACGCTCTAACCAGCTGAGCTACCGAGCCGCGGTGAAGCCAGTGTAGAGGACCGCCTGTGGCGGCCCGGGGTTGTGCCACTCGCCCCAACGTGCTCAGGCGCGGGGAGGCAGGAACTGGAGCGGGTTCATCGCGCCGCGCCCCGGGGGCAGAATTTCGAAGTGGAGGTGGGGGCCGGTGCTGCGGCCGGTGCTGCCCATTAGCGAGATCACGCTGCCCTGGTTCACCTGGTCGCCAGGCCGCACGAGGATGCGGCTGTTGTGGGCGTAGCGGCTCAGGGAGCCGTCGGCGTGGCGCAGCTCCACCAGGTAGCCGTAGCCGCCATCGTTCCAGCCGGCGGTGGTCACCTCACCGGCGCGGGCGGCCAGGATCGGAGTGCCCACGTTGTTGGCGATGTCGATGCCCTTGTGCATCCGTCCCCAACGCCAGCCGTAGCCGGAGGAGAACACCCCCTGGGTGGGCCAGATCCAAGCGGTATCGGCAAAGGGGGAGCTGCCGTTGCTGTCGCCGCCGCCGAAATCGGGGCTATCGGGCCAACTGAGCCCCCCGGAGCCAACCGGTTTGAGGCCCAGCAGGATGCGGCTGCGGCCCGGTGACGACTGGGCCAAACGGATCTGGGTGCCAGCCACCAGGCGGGCCGCCCTCAGGCCTGGGTTGAGCTGCAGCAGTTCGCCGATGCTCAGGTTGTAGCGCTGGGCGATCTTGAGCAGGCTGTCGCCAAGGCGCACCCGGGCCGGCTCCTGCGGCTCCGGGGGAGCGGCGAGGGGGGGGGTGCGGCGCAGTTCGCTGGTGTCGATTCCCGCCAGCTGCTTGGCCTGCTTGATGGATTGGCTCGGAAGCACCAGCCAGTCGCCGCTGCTGAAGCGGTGGTCTTCGTCGACGTCGTTGAGGCGCGCCAGCTTGCTCTCATCCTGGGCGAGCTGGGTGGCCAGGTCCTCGAGGCTGATGCTTTGACGCACCTTGACCCAGAGGCGATCACCACTGGGCAGCGCGGCGATCCATGCATCGCTGCGTGAATCGGCCCGAATCTCCGCCAATGTCGGAACGACCACGGAGCCGGCGACCGCAAGGGCCGCAGTGCTGGCAAGGGTGGTCAGTCCCAATTGATACGGCTTCATGCAATTTGGCCAAAGGTCAAAACACGGCGGAGAAGCCAACATCCCCGTGTCGGCGGAAGAGTAACGGCCCGAACACCACCCCGCAAGTCACCGTGGTCACTCTTTTGTGTGACCAAAGGAAAAAAGGCCGTGTTATCGGCCCTGAAGCTGCCGCAGGGCCTCAAACAGCACCACGCCGGCGGCCGTGGCCAGGTTGAGGCTGCGCACCCCGCCGCCCTGGTCGACCCCGCCTGGCATGGAAATGGTGAGGCGGGCATCGGTGACCGCGAGCACCTCCTCGGGCAGTCCGCAGGTTTCCCGGCCAAACAACAGCCAGTCGTCGTCGCGGTAGGCGATCGATGCATAGGACTGACTGGCATGGCGGCTGAGGGCCAGCAAGCGACCGCCCCGGGCCCGTTGCACCGTCAAGAAGGCATCCCAATCACCGTGGCGGTGCAGGTCAACCCAGGGCCAGTAATCGAGGCCGGCGCGGCGCACGGTGCGGTCGCTGAGCTCAAACCCGAGCGGCTCCACCAGGTGCAACTCGGTGCAGGTGGCCGCGCAACTGCGCGCCACATTGCCGGTGTTGGGGGGGATTTCGGGTTGGTACAGCACCACGCGCGGCATCTCAGGGCTCCGGCACCGGCTGGCTGAGCTGAAGCAGGTCGAGGGCCCTGCCCCCCACCACCAACCACGCCTCACCGGCGTGCCGCATCAACTGCTGCTGCAACGCGCCGAGGCGGTCGCGGAACAGGCCGCCGATGGCGGTGGGGGGGACCACGCCCCAACCGGTTTCCTCCACCACCAGCACCACCGGCGGCCCGGGCTGCAGCAGGGCGGTCAGCAACCGATCGCAGCGCTGCTGCCAGGGCCCGTCGCTGTCGCTGAGGTGCCAGGCCAGCCAGCTGCCCAGGGAATCCACCAGCAGCAGATGGTCCGCCTGGGGGTGCTCGCAATGGAGACGGGCGTCCAGGGCCCCCTGCAGATCAGCTCCAGGTTCCAGGCACGACCAATCGACAGGTCGGCGGCTGCGATGGGCTTCCACCCGCTGCTCCCAATCGGGGTCACGGCCATCGCCGCTGGGGGCACCGGTGGCCAGATACAGCACAGGGCGGCCACGCTGGAGGGCCAGGTGTTCGGCCCAACGGCTCTTGCCGCCGCGGCTGGGGCCGCACACCATGACCAACCGGCTGGCGCTGCCCTCAACCGCCACCGTTCATGTTCCGCAGGGTCGCCACTGCCGATGGGGAGACCCGGTTGAGGTAGCGGAAGATCCAGTACTTGAAGATCGTGGCCAGCACCACCGGGAAGGTGGCGATGAACAACATGATGAAGTTCTCCTCGGCCGGCAGCCCCAGGTGGTTGGCGATGCCGTCGATCAACACCGTCCAGCCTTCGGGGCTGTGGAAGCCCACGAACACATCGGTGAACAGGATGATCGTGAACGCCTTGGCGCTGTCGCTGAGGCCGTAAACCACCTCATCCATGAAACCTCGCAACACCTGCAGGTCGCGCTGCCCGAAGACACACACCAGCGCAAACCCCAGCAGGGCCGCCACATCGGCCAGCACATTCTTGGTGGCCTCGAGCCCCTCCGCATCCGCCTCCCCCTTGAGCGCTTCGGCCCGGGCGGCCAGGGCACTGCGAACTTCGTCGCGGCTGGGGGGGTCACGGCCGTCGAGCAGCGCTTCAAATTCGAGTTCCTGCTGGTAGAGCCGCAACTTGCCAATCGCCTTCTCCTGGAGGTGGGGCTTGGCGTAACTGATGAACGGAATGTCGGGGGCGTAGCGCTCGAGCAGGGGCGAGATCAGCACCGAACGGCTCAGCTGTTGCACGATCAAAGGCACAAGGATCAGCAGCAACAGGATCCGCAGCGACACCAGGGTGGAATCGCGGCGACGGCGGAAGCCCTCGACAACAAACGTTTCCGCCTCGGGATCGAGCTGGCGCCGCACCCCATCCACCACCCCCAGCAGGCTGCGGGGCAGCAGCTCCGGCGAACGGGAAATCGAGGGCAGGGTGCTGCGGCGCCCATAGCGCGAGAGCACGGTTTCGATCAGCTGCAGCTGGCGAAGCTCCTGGCTGTCGAGCTCGGCACGGCGGGCCTCGATGCCGGAGAGGGTGCCCTGGCAGAGCTCAAGGGCCGCCCGAAAGCGACGCAGCATCAGCGCCTGGGCCTGGCGGGGGATGCTCAGCTCCAGCTCCGGGCGGACTGGCCGGTCGTTGTAGTACTCGAGCTCCAGGCTCTGAATCAGCAGGGCGGCTTCATAGGCCCGCTCCAGATTCACACTGAGGTCGCTGGCGCTGGCGCGATCAAAGGCCCCCATCCAATCCGTCAACCCCATGGCTGCTTGTGTGCGGTGGCCTCAGCGGGAGAAAACCCACCAAGTGATCATCGGCACCAGTGTGCCAACCACCAGCAGAACGACCACCCACAACAAGGCATTGCTTGCGGCGGTTTCCTCACGGGTGGGGATGTTGGTTTCGATCGGCAAGCGCTCCTGCAGCTGGGGTGGCCCCGGATCGGCTTCACCCTGCAGCACTGCTCCGAGCCGATCGAGGGCATCCAGGCTGGCCTGGCGGTAACGGGCTCCTTCCCGCAGGGGCAGGCCCATGGTGCTGATGGCGGTGCTCGAAAGCACCGCTGCGGGCAGGCGATCAGCCAGCCCCTCAGAGGCCACCACGGCGGCGGTGTTGTTCTGGGATTCGATCAACAGAAGCAGCTGGTCGGGGCCAGCGGGGGCTGACCAGCGTTGCAGCAAACCCTGGCCAACGCCATCGAGGCTGAGGCCGTAATCCAAACGCCGCAGGGTCACCAGGCGGGCATCGAGGGCCGACCCGCCGAAAGCCTCGAGGCGCTTGTCCAGTTCGGTGTTGGCGGCACGGCTGAGCAGGTCGGCCGTGTCGACCACGTGGCTGGCGGGGGGCTGATCGGTGAAGTCGCTCAGGCCGGTGGCCCAGGCGGCCGGGGCCAACACCATCGAGCTCACCAGCAGCACGGCGGCCAGCAGCAGAGCTGAGAACGGACGGCGAAGGCAGTGCCCCACGGAATCCAGGCGTGCAGATGCCCCAGTCTGCCGTTAGTCCGCCAGGCTGTCGCGGTGGAGCAGGCCGATCACCTCTTCGATGGTGGCCAAGCGCTCCGGTGGCACCTCGAGCCGCTCCGCCAGCTGACGCAGGAAGCGCCGCTCATCGCTGCAACTCAACTCGTCCACGAGGGTGAGCTGCACGGCCACCGCCAGGGCCGTCTGGCGTTGATCCGGAGAGAGCAGGGGCACCGCCTGCTCCACCAGGGCGGGCCAGCCATCGCGGCGCAGGATCGCCAACAGCTGATCGAGCAACGAACCCATCGCCGCCGCATCCAGGCTGCGGAACGGGGTGCGGAACTCCAGCAACTGACGCAGGCCGCGGGCTTCCGCCGCCGAGAGTTCGCCGTCACAGCCGACCGCCGCCAGGGCAATGGCGGCGAAGGCCTCGGCGGGGGTGCTGATCTGCAGCCGCTGGGAGATCCCCGAGCTGGTGGCCATGGACAACCAATGAGCTCTACTCGGCCATTTCACCGAATGTGCAATGGGGCGCGAGCCCCTGTGTGGCTGTGACAACGTGACCACAGCTTCCGCGACAGGTCCATGGGCACGGCCGCCCGCCTCACCCTGGCCGCAGGTGTGCTGGGGTTGGCCTTGAGCATCACGAACCAACTGACCGCGCCGGAGCTGAGCCCGGCCCTGGAGCGGGCGGCGGTGCTGGCCAGCTTCCTGGCGGTGGGGCTGATGCTCGTGGCGATTCTCTGGACCCGCGCCATGCCCGAAGCCCCTGGCCGGGTCGCCCTGAAGGGTGAGCAAGGGTTGGTGCTCGATGGTGAGCTGCCCGATGCCCTGCGTGAGGAGCTTGCCTGGGGCAGCCAGATGCTGCTCACCGCCACACCGGCGGCCTCCGTGCTGTTGCATTGGCGCGGACGCACGCTGCTGCGGCGGGGGGTGCTGGCGCCCGCCGGCACGGTCTTCACCCCTGGCGCGATCTGCAGCCGCGCCTGCACCATCGCGACAGCCATTGGTCTGGTGAACCTGACCCTCTACCCCGGCCGTGATGAGTTCCGCGGCCTGCCGGAGGGGGTACCCGCTGTGATTGTTCAGCCGCTGGGGGCTGACGGGGTGCTGCTGCTGGCGGGCTGGTCACCCCGTTGCTTTAGCCGCAGCGATGAGGCCTGGCTGGAGGGCTGGGGCAAGAAGCTCAGAACTGCACTGGAGCCGATCGGCGGGTTGCCCCAGCCCCAGCCCGCTGGGGGGGGATCGTGAAGCGCGACTGAACCCGGGACCCCGGCGCGGTGAACACCGCCACCCCATCGGCACCGATGCGGCCCAGCAGCAGGCCCGCCCGGGTGCGTTGGCTGTAGCTGGAGCGCCGCAACTCCACATCCCCCGTGGCCTGGAAGCGTCCCGTGGGCCAGTTCCATCGGCATTGGCGGGCGCTGAGGCGCTCGCCGGGTTGCTCGATGCGGCAGCCGTCATCGAGGGCCACCGTGCTGTTGGCCAGGTTGACGCGCCAGCGCCGGCCCTGGCCCCGCAACGCTTTGAAGACGCCCTGCACGGGCTGATCGCTGCTGAGTTGCTGGTCGTTGATCAACCAACGGGTGGTGGAGGCGTTGAGCCATCCCTGGCGCTTGGGATCGCGCACCTGCACAGGGGCCTGCAGGTCGACGAAACCGCGGCGAATGTTGCCCTGCAGGCCCTGGGCGCGCAGCTCCAGCTGGATGGTGCCCTCGCGGCGCAGCCCGCGCACCGGCTCACGGGCCACCAGGTCGCCCTGCTCAGGCCTCCAATTCAGCCATGGGGTTTGAACGCGCAGCGGGCTCGTCTCAGTGCCCCCCTGCTGCCAGTGTTCGAGCATCGGGGTGCCGCGCAATTCCAGCTGGTCAGCCTTGATGCGGTAGCGGGCCAGGCCGGCCTGGATGCGGGTGCGTCGATCGATGGCCGCGGGGCGGCGGTCGATCACCATCAGGTCCTGGCTGGGGATCCAACGCACCTGGTCGCCTGTGATG
>JBIKKZ010000087.1:0-6284 GCA_044360095.1 Vulcanococcus sp.
CGGATCACCACCGTGAGGGCAATGATCGCCAGGCCGTAGCTCGGCACCAATCCGTAGAAGAAATCGAGGATCGGCAGCAGCAGGTTGTCGGAGATGTAGCCGATCACGTCGCGCGGTGTCCGGAGGGATGGGTCGGGTGTGGAGCCAGTGTGTCAGGCGGGTGGCTCAGGCGGCCGCGTTGTCACCGAAGCCGCTCTTGGGGGCCCCCTTGGCGGTGGCTTTCGCGGTGGGGCTGGCGGCCATCCGCTGCTGGATGAAGGCCTCGGCCTCCTTGTAGCGGGGCACGGCCCGCATTTCGAGCTTCATGCCGTCGTTGAGCACCAGCACCATGTCGCCCCAAAACCCGAAGCCACGGGCCACGGAGCGCACCTCGCGGATCTGGCTGTAGACCACTTGGGTGCGTTCGCGGCCCAGCCAACCGCCGCTCACCTCCACCCGCCGGCTGGTGATCCGAAACCGCAGCCACAGGGCGCGCACCAGGGCGCCCACGGCAAAGGGGATACCGATCAGGCTGAGGCCAAACAGCAGGTTGAGGATCAGGTCGCCTTTGGCCGGGCCGCCTTCATAGAAGACGTCTTCATTGATGCTGGCGCCGGGGGCCACCGGTGGGGTCTGTGCGGCTGCGCTCATGGCTGAAGCCCTGCCCGGGCGAGGAGTGAGGAACATTCTCCCAGCAGGGCCGCGGGGTCGGCGGTTTCGCTGCCGGGTTTCAGGGAAATCAGCAGCCACTGCCCTTGCCCTGCCGGCCATTGCCGCAGCAGGCCGCTCACGTGGCCCTGCAGCAGGCGGCGCAGGCGGTTGCGTTGCACGGCCCGCTTGCTCACCTTGCTGCTCACCACCACGGCCACCCGGTGGTTGGTGGGATGGGGGTCGCGGGGATCCGGTTTCAGCAGCTGGGGTTCGGCCGTCAGGCAACGCACGGTCATCCAGGTGCCGTGCAGCCGTTGGCCCCGTTGGTAGAGGCGGTCAAACACAAAACGCCCCCGCAGCCTTTGATCCCGGGGTAGCACCATGGGAGATGGCGATCGGGAGTGGGCTGGGGGGCGTTGGGGCTGGGCCGCAGGCTCAGGCCAGGGTGCGGATCAAACCGCCAGGCGAGCGCGGCCACGCTTGCGGCGGGTGCGGATCACGCGGCGGCCGGTGTGGCTGCGCATGCGCACCCGGAAACCGGAGACGCGCTTGCGCTTGCGGCTGGTTCCTTCGAGGGTGCGTTTGGTCATGGCCTGATCTCGGCTGCGGCGTCATGGGCGATCCATCACCTTATCAGCCGGGTTGGGGACCCACCCGATCAGGGGGAGATCTCGATCACCCAGCTGCCCAGGTACCCCGAAATGGGCACATCGCCTGGGGCCTGGGCCAAGGCGTTGAACTGATACATCCCCGGGTTGTAGGGGTTGTTGAGCTGAATGCGCACACCGATCGAGCGACCCACCGGCACCGGTTCATTGGGGAAGATTTCGATGGCGGTGCCCTCTTTGTTCACCTCCACCACGGAGGGGATCATCTTCTGGCATTCCGTCTTCCGGGTCACACCTCCGCGAAGCATGTAGCAGAGTTCGACATTTTTGGGATCGATGTAGGCGTCAAAATCCTTCGGCACGGAGATCGCAAGCTTCAACATGGCCGTTTTTCGATCTTTAGGCCCTAAAACCAGATGATAATCGGAGCGATTGCTGGCCCGTGCTGATGAAATATGGTAATAAAGTTTGCGATAGTCTTGGTCGGTGTTGTCCCACCGAAACTCCAGCCCGCTGCTGCTGCCTGTGTCGGCTTGTGCCGTTGGAGCAGCCGCAAGTGTGGTGAAGCCAGTCACGCATGCTGTGCAGATCGCTGTGAGCAGGAGTTGGATGCGCTTCATGGCGTTGAGTGAATGGATGCGAAGGCTTGGTTGCGGTTCGATGCGTTGGGTTCAGTAGGAGCTGGCATCCACCTGGATCAGCCAGCTGCCGAGGTAGCCGCTCACGGGGATGTCACCGGGGGCTTGGGCCAAGGCGTTCACTTGGAACATTCCGGCCTGGCGCGGGTTGAAGATCATCATGTAAACGCCGATGGTCTTGCCGACGGGAACCGGCGTGTTCGGGAACACCTCGATGGTTTTGCCATTGGCCGCCAACTCAATCGTGGCGGGGATGGTGGTCTCGCAACGGGTCTTCTTGGTGAAGCTGCCCGCGGCCATGTAGCAGAGCTTGACGTTCTTTGGGTCGATCGTGCTCTCGAAATTCTTGGGGAAGCTGACGGCCAGCTTGAGGATGGCGGTTTTGCGGTCCTTCGGTTTGAGCACGAAGTAGTACTCACCGCGCTGCAGCCTCACCGTGCTGGTGGTGAAGTAGTAGAGCTTGCGGTAATCCTTGTTGGGGTCCCAGCGGAATTCCATGATGCTGGGGGTGCCCTGGGCCTGGGCCGCCGGCAGTCCAGAGGTGCCGGAGGGGGCCAGCAGCGAGGCCGCGCCCGCCAGGCAGGTGGCGGCGGCGCCGAGGGCCGTGCCGACGGCCGCGGTGCGAAGGAGGGACATGGTGTGTGTGTGGGAGGGGGGCCGAGGCCCCGGGTGAAATTCTCGTGCGGCTCTGCCCCGCCACCCCGGGTGGTGGTCGGCGGGTCAGCTGGCAGGGTGCCGTATCCGGCCTCAGACGCCGGGCTCCGCCAGGTCCGGCCGCAGCCGCATCGCCTCGCGCAGGTAGGCGTGGCGCGGTGGTTGCTCCAGCCAGGCATGGGCCAGCAGCCGGATGCAGCGGGGTAGGTCGCCGGCCACGGCCATCTGCTGGCAATCGAGCAGGGCCACCGCCCCCCAGCCTGGTCGGCGCCGGGCGATGGCCGCCGGGAAGCAGGCGTCGAGATCGGCGGTGACCGAAAAGGTGATCGAAAGCAGCTGATCGCCGCTGAGCTGGTTGCGCTCCGCCAGGGCATCCAGCAGTTCGTTGACCGCCGCCTCGATGGCCTCCGCCGTGTTGGCCGCGGCGGTGGTGGCCCCCCGCAGGGCCCGAAGCGGGCTGGCGCTGCTCACGGGCGATGCAGCCACAGGGGTTGGCCGCTCCAGGCCAGCTCCAGCCGCAGGGCATCCCCAAGGCGGGCCAGGGCGCTGCGGCCCGGAATCAGGCTGCCGAAGCCCTTCTTAGGTTTGCCGAACTCCAGCGGCCGTGTTTTCTCCGGGTCGAGACCCGCCAGCTCGCAGGCCAGCCGGCGGGCGCTGTCCTCATCCCCCAGGGCATCCACCAACCCCAGCTCCAGGGCCTGGGCACCGCTGAACACCCGCCCGTCGGCGAAGCCGCGCACCGTGGCCTCGTCGAGCCCGCGGCCGGCGGCGACGGCCGCCACAAACTGGCCGTAGCTGGAGTCGATCAGCTCCTGCAGCAGAGTGCGCTCGGCGCCGGTGAGGGCCCGATCCGGCGAGAGGATGTCTTTGTAGAGGCCGCTTTTCACCGTTTCAAACTGGATGCCGATGCGCTCCAGCAGGCGGGAGAGGTTGTTGCCCCGCAGGATCACCCCGATGGAGCCGGTGATGCTGCCCGCGTTGGCCACGATCTTCTCGGCGGCCACGCCCACGTAGACCCCGCCGGAGGCGGAGATGTTGCCAAAGCTGGCCACCACGCGGCAGCCCTTGGCCCGCAGCCGGCCGATGGCCGCATGGATCTCCTGGCTGTCGCCCACGGTGCCGCCCGGGCTGTCGATCCGCAGCAGCAGGGCGGGGCATTGCCGCTGCTCCACCTCCCGCAGGGCCTTAACCACCCGGGTGCGGGTGCCGGCGGCGATGGGCCCCTCGATGGCGATGCGCGCCAGTTTGCGGCGGGACGTGCGGCGCCAGGGCCAGATCATTGCGGCGGTGTGCAGTGGCTGGATCTTAAAAAGGAGCCCGTGGGCGGCTGAAGCCGGTGATGCTGCGCTGGCTGTTGATGCTCCTGCCCTTTGCCCTGTGGGGCACCGCCATGGCGGCGATGAAGCCGCTGCTGGCCGGCGCCGGCCCCCTCACCCTGGCCTGGTTGCGGCTGCTGCCCGCCGGCGCGGTGCTGCTGCTGGCGGCCCAGCTCTGGCGCGGCGGCCTGGCGGTGGACCGCCGCGATTGGGGCTGGCTGCTGTTGTTCACCCTGGTGGATGCCACCGCCTTCCAGGGCCTATTGGCCCGGGGGCTGGGGGGCACCGGCGCCGGCCTGGGCTCGGTGTTGATCGATTCGCAGCCCCTGCTGGTGGCGCTGCTGGCCCGCAGCCTGTTCGGCGAAGCGATCAATCCCGTGGGATGGCTGGGGCTGCTGCTCGGTTTGTTGGGGATCCTCTGCCTGGGGTTGCCAGCCCCGCTGCTGCGCCAGTGGTGGCTGATGGGCCCTGAGGTTCTGGGGGAGCGGGCCTGGAGCCACGGGGAGCTGTGGATGCTGGCGGCCGCCCTGGCCATGGCCGTGGGCACGGTGATCAGCCGTTACGCCTGCCGCCACAGTGATCCGGTGGCCGTCACCGGCTGGCACATGCTGCTCGGGGCCCTGCCGCTGCTGCTGGCGTCGCTGCTGGCGCCGCTGCTCAACCCCGCTGCCCCGCCGGCCTGGCCCCACTGGGATGGGGCCGCCTGGGGCCTGATGGCCTACGCGGCACTGCTGGGCAGCGCCCTGGCCTATGGCCTGTTCTTCTGGTTCGCCAACCAGGGGGAACTCACCAGCTTCACCGCCCTCACTTTTCTCACCCCCGTGTTTGCGCTGCTGTGCGGCGTTGTGCTGCTGGGCGAGCAGCTGCGGCCGCTGCAGTGGCTTGGAGCGGCCCTGGCGTTGGCGAGCGTGGTGCTGATCAACCGCCGCGCCTCGATCTGGCAGCCCGCCCCCCAGCCCCTGCCGGTGGAGGGGGCCCCATGAACCTGCTGGTGGTGGCCTCTCCCCTGGGTCCCCTGGGCAGTGGCGCCGCGGGGGGCGTGGAGCTCACATTGGTCAATGCGGTGGCGGGGCTGCTGCAACGGGGCCATGGGCTCACGGTGCTGGCGGCCGATGGCTCGCGCCTGCCGCCGGATGCCGCGGCGGCTGCGCTCTGGACCTGCCCCGGCACCCCCCAGGCCAGCGTGCAGCACGCCCCCCACGACGGCCCGATCACCATCGCCGCCGATGGCCTGCTGCCGCGGCTCTGGCGGCGGGTGCTGGCGGAGGGGCCCCAGGCCGGCTTCGACGCCGTGCTCAACCTCAGCGCCGACTGGCTCCCCTTCTGGCTCACGCCCACGGCGCCGCTGCCCATCTTTCACCTGGTGAGCATGGGGTCGGTGCATGGGGCCCTCGACCGGGAGATCGCCGAGATCGCCCGCTGGGACCAGCGCCGTCTGGCGTTCCACAGCCACAGCCAGGCCGCTGATTTCGACCTGCCGGCTCCGCCGGTGGTGGTGGGCAACGGCTTTGACCTGCCGGCCTACGCCTTTTGCTCCCAGCCGCAGCCGCTGCTGGGTTGGGTGGGCCGGGTGGCCCCGGAGAAGGGGCTCGAGGATGCGGCCGCCGCCGCCGCCCAGCTGGGGCTGCCCCTGGCGGTGTGGGGCCTGCGGGAGGACCCGGCCTACGCCGCGGCGGTGGAGGCCTCGGTGCCCGCCGGCACCCTGCAGTGGCGAGGGTTCATGCCCACCACCGAGCTGCAGGCGCAACTGGGCCGCTGCCGGGCCCTGCTCAACACCCCCAAGTGGAACGAGGCCTACGGCAACGTGGTGGTGGAGGCCCTGGCCTGCGGGGTGCCCGTGGTGGCCTACCGCCGCGGTGGGCCGGGGGAGCTGGTGCAGCCCGGCCTCACCGGTGAGCTGGTGCCCCCCGACGACGTGGACGCCCTGGCGGCGGCGGTGGGCCGGGTGGAGCGCATTGAGCGGGCCGCCTGCCGCCGCTGGGTGGAGCAGCACGCCTCCCGTGAGGTGCTGGCGGAGCGGCTCGAGGCCTGGCTGCGGGCGGGCCTCAATCGGCCCTGAGCGAGGGCGATAGGGTCAGCGGCGGCCGCTTCCCCCCGTGACCGACCGCCGCACCATGAGCGACCGGGCCGCCCCGTTGCTGCGCCGCCCCTGGCTGGTGCTGCTGGCGGTGTTGCTGGTGGGGTTGGCGCTGTTCGTGTGGCGGGTGGGCAGCACCGGCCTGGTGGATGAAACGCCCCCGCTGTTTGCCGCCTCCGCCCGGGCCATGGCCCGCACCGGCGATTGGCTGACCCCCCGGGTCAATGGCCTGCCCCGCTACGACAAGCCGCCCCTGGTGTATTGGCTGATGGGCCTGGGCTATGCCCTGCCGGGGCAGGCCCGCTGGAATCCCCTGGGCACCTGGGCCGCCAACCTGCCCTCGGCCCTGAGCAGCGTTGGC
>JBIKKZ010000088.1:0-6276 GCA_044360095.1 Vulcanococcus sp.
CGGGCCAGAGGGTGAGGGGCCGGCCGCTCTGCCGCTGCACCCAGCGGCCCAGGTTTTGATCCGGGGCGAACAGGATCGGCCGGTCGGCCGGCAGTTGGCGCACCAGATCCACTGCGTTGCTGCTGGTGCAGATCAGGTCGCTCTGGGCTTTCACCGCCGCCGAGCAGTTGATGTAACTCACCACGATGTGCTCCGGGTGCTCCGCCCGGAAGGTGGCGAAGGCATCGGCGGGGCAGGCGTCCGCCAGGGTGCAGCCGGCCTCCAGATCGGGCAGCAGCACCGTTTTCTGGGGGCTGAGGATCTTGGCCGTCTCGGCCATGAAGTGCACCCCGCAGAACACGATCACCTCCGCGTCGGTGGCGGCCGCCTTGCGCGAGAGCTCCAGCGAATCGCCGATGAAATCGGCGATGTCCTGGATCTCCGGCGCCTGGTAGTAGTGCGCCAGGATCACCGCCTTGCGCTGCCGGCGCAGGGCATCGATGGCCGCGGGCAGCTCCGCCGCCGCGGGGCCTGACGCGCTGCTCGGCGATGCGGTGGTGCTGGCGGCGGCGAAAACCAAGGCTTGGCTTGATCTGTTGCAGGATGGCGAAAGCCTAGGCATCGGGTTGGCCGAGCTCCGCATCGCCATCGCCGGAGATCTGCACGGCCACTGGGACGCCAGCGATGAACAGCTGCTGGAGCGGCTCGCCCCCGATGCGCTGCTGCTGGTGGGCGACCTCAGCGACGGCAACCCGCGCATTCCCCAGCGCCTGGCGGCCCTGCCCCTGCCGCTGGCCTGCATCCTCGGCAACCACGACGCCGGCCGCGACCCCAGCGGCTGCACCCTGCGCCGCCAGTTGGAGCTGCTGGGCGACCGCCACTGCGGCTGGGGCCTGCGGGAACTGCGGCCCCCCGGCCTGGCGGTGGTGGGGGCCCGGCCGGCCACCGCCGGCGGTGGCTTTCAACTCAGCCGCGCCAGCCAGGCCCTGTTCGGCCCCCTTAGCCTGGAGGAGTCGGTCCAGCGCATCGTGGCCGCCGCCGAAGCCGCCGATCTGGCCCTGCCGCTGGTGCTGCTCGCCCATTGCGGCCCCGCCGGCCTGGGCAGCGACGTGGCGGATCCCTGCGGTCGCGATTGGAAGCGCCCCGCCTGCGACTGGGGCGACCAGGATCTCGCCCTGGCCATCGATCGCATCCGCCGCCACCGACCCGTGCCGCTGGTGGTGTTCGGCCACATGCACCATCGCCTCAAGCGCGGCCAGGGGGAACGCCGCAGCTTCTGCCGTGACCGGGCCGGCACCGCCTACCTCAACAGCGCCGATGTGCCCCGCCATGGCCGCGATGGCCAGGGCCGAGAGCTGCGCCATTTCAGTTGGGTGGTGCTGCGCGATGGCCAGCCCGTGGAGGTGAGCCACCGCTGGTATGGCCTGGACGGCCAGCTGCTCTACCGGCAAACCCTCCACCGCGAAGCCGCCCTCGAACCGTGCTGATTTATGCCTGCGTCAGCGGCCATGGCTATGGCCACGGCTCCCGGGTGGCCTCCGTGCTCACGGCCCTGCACCGCCTCCAGCCCAAATGGCGCCTGGTGCTCTCCACCCCTTTGCCGGAGGCGTTTCTGAGGCTGGCCTTCGGCGCGGTGCCCTTCGAGCACCGCGACTGCCGCTGGGATGTGGGGGTGCTGCAGGCCGATGCCCTCGGCTCCGACCCCGACGGCACCCTCGCGGCCCTGGAGCGCCTGGAGCAGCAGTTGCCGGCGCAGCTCGCGGCTGAGCGGGCCTGGCTGCTGGAGCAGCGGCAGCCGTTGCTGGTGCTGGCGGATGTGCCGCCGGCCGCCGCCGCCCTGGCCCAGGCGGTGGGGGCTGCGCTGGTGTTCATGGGCAATTTCGGTTGGGATGCGATCTACGGGCCGATGGGCCCGCGGTTTGAGCCCTGGGCCGCCGCCGCAGCCGCCGGTTACCGCCAGGGCACGGCCCTGATCGCCTGCCCCTTCGCCATGGCCATGCCCTGGGGCCTGCCCACCACCGCCGTGGGCCTCACCCCGGGCCGGCCCCGCCAGGATCCGGTTGCCCTGGCGCAGCGCCTGGGCCTCAACCATCCCCGCGAGCGCACCGTGATGGTGGGCTTCGGCGGCATGGGCCTGCAGCTGGACCGCCCCCTGTTCGAGGCCTGGCCCGAGCACCGTTTTGTGGTGTCCGATCCGGGCCTCGATTGCGGCGCCGCCAATCTGATTCGGATCCCAGCCGACATCCGGCCGCTGGAGCTGCTGCCCCTGTGCGGCCGGGTGTTCACCAAGCCGGGGTACAGCACCTTCTGTGAGGCCATGGCGGCGGGGGTAGGCCTGCAGGTGGTGCGCCGGGAGGGCTTTGCGGAGGCGCCCGTGCTGGAGGAGGCCCTGGAGCGCCACAGCCGGCACCGCCTGATCAGCCGTGAGCAGCTGCAGCAGGGGGATTGGCAGCTGGATCAGCCGTTGCTGGCGCCCACCGCCGCCCCTGTTCCCGATGGTGGTGATCGCCAGGCAGCGCAGCTGTTGCAACGGATCGGCCACCACGCCTCATAACCGCTTAAGCGGCGATCCATTTGCATATAGAACCCTGTGGGCGATTGCTGTTTGAAATGGCTTGCGTGATTCTTGATACAAGTAGACACTTGTGTGAGTGTCACTGATGCGATGGTGTCACGGAGTTTGTGTGACAAACTCTGCGCAACTTAACCTGAACCGCTTCAGTTCGTTGCAAATTTTCTTGCCTCAACATCAGAATCGGCGGCAATTCCTCAAAGCTTTCCCCTATAAGTTTTCAGGATTGCAGCCCGTTGTGATGTTGATTCCAGATCGTTTGCAGCGCTGAGCTCTCCGTTTGGCTCCCGCCAAATCCAGCTCCAACCTTGGTTGTGGCCTGATCAGGTGGGTTCATCGTTCCAGTCCGTGCGGCCCCCGTCGCACCGGCCCTCCGGGGCCACCGCTGGAGCCGATGCCTGTAGTTCGCCATCGCGTTTTGCCTGTTCAGCGCCGTCTGAGCCTGATTGCCGCCGTGGCCGGTTGCTGTGTCACCGGCCCCCTGCTCCAGGCTCCCGCCCAGGCCCAGTGGATGGCTGCCGCCGCCGCCGGCGATGCCAGCCCCGCCAACGCCTCCACCCCGGTGGCTCCGCGCCCCCACTCCCAGCTGGCCCTGCTCAACGCCAGCGATGGAGCCCCGGCTGAAGGGTTGCCCTTCCGCTTCGCCATCAGCCCCGAGCGCCGGGCGCTGCTCAACACCATCCGCTACGCCGAGGGCACCTGGGCCCGGGGCGAGAACCTTGGCTACCGCATCATGTTCGGCGGTGGCCTGATGCCCCACCTGGAGCGCCACCCCGACCGGGTGGTCTATTCCGGTGGCTACGCCAGCGCCGCCGCCGGTGCCTACCAGTTCATGCCCTTCACCTGGGCCCGCGCCAGCCGCAGCCTGCAGCTCCCCGGTTTCGGGCCCGATGTGCAAGACCAGGCCGCCATCTTCCTGATCCAGCTCCGCGGCGCCCTCTCCTTAGCCGATCGCGGTGTGTTCACCCCGGAGCTGGCCGCCCGCCTGGCGCCGGAGTGGGCCTCCTTCCCCACCCTGGCCGGTCGCAGCTTCTACGGCCAACCGGTGAAGCGCTACACCGCCCTGAAGGCTTTCTACGAGCGCAACCTGGCTGAATTGCGGGCCATCGCCGGTGTGGTGCCCGTGGTGGCGGAGCAGCCCAGCTGCGAACCCGCCGATTCCCTGCGCTGCCGCCTGGAGGGCCTGGATCACCTGGGCCCCCGCAACCTGGCCCAGGGCAGCTGAGGGAAGGCGCCTCAGCCTTCGCTGTCCTTCAACCGGTTTTTGCCCACCGTGTTTTGGGCAATCACATAGGCCGCCGCAATCGCCCCCACGAAGCCCAGGGCGTTGCGCAGCAGCGGCAGCACATCGGGGGTGCGGGTGATGATCGGCGCCACGCCGAACACCCCAAACAGGATCACCCACAGGGGTGACAGCAGCAGCACCCAGGCCCACTCCACGCTGCGGTCGGGTTGGCGGGGGTAGGCCGCAAAGCCCACGATCAGGCCCCCCAGGATCGAGGTGGCCAGGGTGAGGATCCACTGCTCCTGGGGCAACCCCGGCACCACCTGGCAGCCGCCGATCTCCAAGCAGCCCTTCACCGTGTGCAGGGAATCGAGGATGGCGGCGTCCTGCCCGTTGTCGCGCACGTAGTACTGGTTGCCGAAGCGGGTCTGCAGCTCCACCCAGTAGGTGCGCGGCATCAGTGCAAACAGGGCATCGCCCACGTTGAAGTTGAGCAGGTTGCCGCCGCGCTCGTCGGCGATCAGCAGCAGGGAGCGCTCATCCAGCCCCCAGAAGTCCTTCACCGCCAGCCCGGGGGTGCGGTCGTACTGGGTGAGCACCCGCAGCTTCCAGCCGCTCACCCGCTCGAAATCCTCCAGCTCCGCCTCCAGGGCGTTGCGCTGCGGATCGGTGAGGATCTTGGCCAGGTCGATCACCGGGGTGGGGTGATCGGGCAGCAGGTCGGGGTTGTCGTAGGCCCGGGCCGGCGCCACCCAAACCCCCAGCAGCAGCACCAAGCTGAGCAGGGCCCGGGTGCACCAGGCCAGCACTCCTCGGGGTCCCGTCATGGCGCCTGCTTCAGTGGCGAGCATTCTCCCTGACCCCACCGCACCGGTGTGACCCACCACCCCGCCCCCCCCTGGCTGGCCGAACGGCTGCGATCCGCCGGGGGGTGGGTGCCCTTCAGCACCTACATGCAGTGGGCCCTGCACGACCCCGACCACGGCGCCTACGGCAGCGGGCGCCTGCAGGTGGGCCCCCGCGGCGACTTCGCCACCTCCCCCTCCCTGGGCCCGGATTTCGCCGCCCTGCTGGCGCCGCAGCTCGCCCAGTGGCTTGCAGCCCAGCCACCCCAGGCCCCCCTGGCCCTGGTGGAAACCGGGCCGGGGGAGGGGCACCTGGCGCTGCAGTTGGCCGAGGCCCTGAGCCAGGGCTGGCCCGCCCTGGCGGCCCGCACCGAGCTGGTGCTGGTGGAGCCCAACGCCGGCATGGCCGCCCGCCAGCACCAGCTCCTGGAGCATGCCCCCCTGCCCTGCCGCTGGTGCAGCTTTGAGCAGTTGGCGGCGGCACCCGTGGCCGGCGTGATGCTGGCCCATGAGGTGCTCGATGCCCTGGCGGTGGAGCGCATCGTGTGGGACGGGGCCCTTTGGCGCCACCAGGGGGTGGCCCTGCACGGGGAGCCTGGGGCCGAGCCCCTGCTGCGGCTGCAGGCCGGCGAGCCCCTGCCGCCCGAGGCGTTGGCACCCCTGGAGCCCCTCGGGCTGCTCCAGCCCGGCCCCCAATGCCCGCCGGGGTGGGCCACGGAGCTCCACGGCGGCCTGGCGCCCTGGTTGCAGCGGGCCGGCCAGGGCCTGGCCAGTGGTCAGCTGCTGGTGGTGGATTACGCCCACGAGGCCTGGCGCTACTACGCCCCCCAGCGCAGCAACGGCACCTTGATGGCCTACCGCCAGCAGCAGGCCTCCGACGACCCCTTGCTGGAGCCGGGCTACTGGGATCTCACGGCCCACCTTTGCGTCGAAACGGTGGTGCAGGCCGCCGAGGCCGGTGGCTGGCGGCCGCTGGGCCAACGCCGCCAGGGGGAGGCCCTGCTGGCCCTGGGCCTGGCGCAGCGGCTGCATGGCCTGCAGACCCAGGGTGCCGGGGCCCTGCCGGACTTGCTCAGCCGCCGCGAAGCCCTGCTGCGCCTCGCCGATCCCATCGCCCTGGGCGACTTCCGCTGGCTGGCCTTCGAGCGCCCCGGCCCGTCGCCGGCGGGCGGCGCCGGCGCGGCGATCAGCTTGTTTTTGCAGGATCCTCCGCCACCCTGGTGAGCAGTGCAGCCCACCCCAGCCATGGCCCCTGCGCCAGCCCCGTTGTCCCCGGCGGATCAACTGCGCGAGCGGCTCACCCAAGGCCATGGCCGCCTGGCGGTGATCCTGGCCACCACGGGCGTGTGGCTGATGGATTGGCTGCTCTCCAATCACCTGGTGCGTGCCCCGGTGATCTCCCCCCAGCTGAAGATCTGGGTGCTGGCGTTCGAGCGCAGCAGCACCGTCTTGTTCGTGGTGGTGACCATCGGCCTGGTGTTGGCCCTGTTCCGCGGCCAGCGCCGTTGGCTGTTCCGCTGGGGGTTGATCTACCTGGGCTTTTCGGTGCTGCAGGTGATCACCAATGTGATGGCGATGATCTTCACGGCCGATCTCCACAGCGGCGGCGGCCTCGGTGGCCTCTGGGATGTGGCGGCGGTCTACATGGAAACCGT
>JBIKKZ010000089.1:0-6210 GCA_044360095.1 Vulcanococcus sp.
CTGATCGATCTGCCAGTCGAGCCAGACCGGGGCCTGATCCAGCAGGGCGCGGTAATCGCCGGCCCCGTGCTCCTTGAGGAACTCGTCGGGGTCCTTGCCGGCGGGCAGCTGCAACACCCGCAGCTCCAGCTGGCCCTGCAGGGCCAGCTGCTCCACCTCACCGATGGCCCGTTGGGCGGCGCGCACACCGGCACGGTCGGTGTCGAAGTTGAGGATCAGGCGCTTGCTGTCGCAGCAGCGGCAGAGTTGGGTGATCTGCTGGCTGCTGAGGGCCGTGCCCAGCGCCGCCACGGCGTTGGTGATGCCGGCGGCATGCAGGGCGATCACATCGAAATAGCCCTCCACCACCACGGCGCGGTCGTCCTTGCGGATCGCGTTGATGGCCTTGTCGAGGCCGAACAGGTGCTTGCCCTTCTCAAACACCTCCGTTTCAGGGGAGTTGAGGTATTTCGGCTCAGCGCCATCGAGGCTGCGGCCGCCAAAGCCGATGATGCGGCCCTGGCGGTCGGCGATGGGCACCATCACGCGATGGCGAAAGCGGTCGTAGTAGCCACGGCTGTCGGTGGCGCTGCTGCCCTTGCGGGGCACCACCAGACCGGCGGCCTCGAGCAGCTCCGGCGCCAGGCCCTCCACCTGATGCAGATGGCTGAACAGGCCGTCCCAGCGCTCGGGGGCATAGCCCAGGCCAAAGCTCTCCAGGGTGGTTTCGCTGAGCCCACGCTGGGCGCGCAGGTAATCGAGCGCCGCCGCCCCCTCAGGGCTGCGCAGCTGGGCACGGAACCAGCCGGCGGCCAGGGCCAGGGCCTTGTGCAGCTGGTCGCGGCGGGAGAGCTGCTGGCGCAGGCGCTCCTGCTGGGGGCCCTCGAGGGTCTCCACCGGCAGCTGGTACTTGCGGGCCAGCTCCAGCACCACGTCGCTGAAGCTCTGGCGCTGGAGCTCCATCAGAAACTTGATGGAATTGCCGCCGGCTCCGCAGGAGAAGCAGTAGTAGAACTGCTTGGCCGGTGACACCGTCATCGACGGCGATTTGTCGTCGTGGAAGGGACAGATCCCGACGAACTCCCGCCCCTTCTTTTTGAGCACCACGTGCTCGCCCACCACGTCAACGATGTCAGCGCGTTCCTTGACGGCCTCGATCGTGCGGGGGTGGAGCCGGGGAGCTGACACGCTGCGCGCTCAGGTGCGGCTTCAGGATGGCAGGGCTGCCCTGTGGATGCTGTCCAGCGCGCTCAGTTTCAGCCTGATGGGCGTGTGCGTGAAGGCGGTGGGGGGCCGCATCCCCGTGGGGGAGGTGGTGCTGGCCCGTTCGGTGGTGAGCCTGCTGCTGAGTGTGGTGATGCTGCGCCAGGCGGGCCTCAACCCCTGGGGGGAACGGCGCGGCCTGCTGGTGATGCGGGGGGTGATCGGCACCGGCGCGCTGCTGTGTGTGTTTGCCGCCCTGGCCCAGCTGCCGCTGGCGCCGGCCACGGTGCTGCAATATCTGCAGCCGGCATTCACGGCGCTGCTCGCCTGGCTGCTGCTGCGGGAACGCATCGGTCTGCGCACGCTGGTGGCGGCGCTGCTGGGCTGGCTGGCGGTGTTGGCGCTCACCAACCCGAGCGAACTCTCTGGGCTGCTGGGGGCGCTGGGACCCTGGCTGGGGGGCTGGCTGGTGCAGAGGGCCGAGCCCCTGCCCTGGAACGGGGTGCTACTGGCCCTGGGGGGTGCGTTGCTGTCGGCCTGCGCCTATGTGAGCGTGCGGGCGCTGGGGCGCACGGAGCATCCGCTGGTGATCGTGTTTTATTTCCCGCTGGTGGGGCTGGTGCTCACCCTGCCGCTGGTGGCCCTGGATCCGGTGCTGCCCAGCCCCGGCGAGGCCATGGCCCTGGTGGGGGTGGGCCTGTTCACCCAACTGGGGCAAATCGGGGTCACCAAGGGCTTGCTGGGGATGCCGGCGGGCCGGGCCACGGCGATGAGCTACGGGCAGGTGCCGCTGGCGGCGCTGTGGGGCTGGCTGTTCTTCGGCGAGCCGTTGGATCCCGACACCGCGCTGGCGGCGGGGCTGGTGCTGGCGGCCACGTTGTTGAGCCTCAGGCGCTCTCCCCCTTCAGGGGCAACGGATCGATGATCCAGTCCTGGGTGGCGCCGTCGGCGCTACCGCTGGGCCGCGCCAGGCGCCAGCTCTGGCCGCGCTCACCGCGCTGAAGGTAGAGGTCGAAGGCGCTGTCCACACGGATCGGGTCGTCCGCCAGGCGCCAGTCGAAGCGACCGGTGAGGTGCAGACCGCGGTTGCCGCCGATCTGCAGCCCCTGCTGGGATTCCACCCGCACACGGCTCACCTGGGGCGGCCCGGAGGCCGAGAGGCTGAGGGCATCGGCGATCGAGCGCTGGGTGAGGTCGATCTGCAGCGCCAGGGCCGAGAGCAGCACCTTCTGCGAGGGCTGCCCCAGGCCACCGCAGGCGCTGAGGGCCACCAGCAACACGGCGGTGCAGAGCAGGGCGGCGGCGCGGCGCAGCCACAGGGCAAGGCGGGCCAGCGGGGTTGTCGGACCGGGCAGCATGGGGGGCAGAACGCGTGCTCCCATGATCGGCTGGCTGCAAGGGCAACTCGCCGATCGGTGGCACCAGGCCAGCCGCTACGGGGTGCTGCTGGTGGTGGCGGGGGTGGGGTACGAATTGTCGGTGGCCCGCCGCCACTGGGAACAGCTACCGGCGGGCAGCCCGGAGTTGAGCCTGCACGTGCACCAGGTGGTGCGCGATGACAGCTGGACCCTCTACGGCTTCGAGAGCCGCGCCAACCGCGACCTGTTCCGCGAACTGGTGGCCGTGAGCGGCGTGGGCCCCCAGATGGCCCTGGGGCTGCTGGGGCAGCTCAGCAGCGAGGAGCTGGTGCGGGCGATCGTGCAGGCGGACCTGCGGCTGCTGTGCCAGGCACCTGGGGTGGGCAAGCGCACGGCGGAGCGGCTGTCGGTGGAGCTGCGCACCCGGCTGCAGGAGCGCTTCGGAGCCAGCCTGGCCTTGGCACCGGCGGACGATCTGGAGCTGACGGACCCTGGCGGCAACGCGCCCCCTGCGGGCCTGCGCGATGAACTGCAGCTCACCCTGACGGCCCTGGGCTATGAGCCCTTGGAGATCAACCGGGCGCTGCGGGCGGTGGCCCAGCTGGGTCAAGCCACCGCCGGCGATGGCGAAGCCTGGCTGCGGGAGAGCCTGCGCTGGCTGTCGCGCGGTGAGGCGGCCTGAGGAGCTGACCGCGAGGCGGTAAGTCGGTTGTTTGCACCGTCAGGGCCCGACGCCGCGCATGTCGCTCGATACCACCAAGAAGCAGGAACTGATCAACACCCACCAAACCCACGGCACCGACACCGGTTCCGTTGAGGTGCAGGTGGCGATGCTGAGCGAGCGCATCAGCAAGCTGAGCGGCCATCTGCAGAACAACATCCACGACTTCTCCTCCCGCCAGGGGCTGCTGAAGATGATCGGCCGCCGCAAGCGGCTGCTGAGCTACCTGCGCAGCAACAGCGAGCAGCGCTACTCCTCCCTGATCCAGAAGCTCGGCATCCGCGGCTGAGATGGGCGGGAAGGGGAACGGTCCATCCCGTCAGGGCAGCGGCGGCATCGCGCCCAGCACCCCCTCCCGAGCGGCCCAATCCGCCGGCGGCTCCGCAAAGCGCGGCGCCAAGGGGCAGGCCCCAGGCAAAAGCCAGGGGATCCCACCGGCGGTGGCCAACCGCATGGCCCGGCGCGTGGGCCTGGCCACCGGCATTCCCACCGTGTTGGGGATGGCCACGTTCATCGTGAGCTACGTTGTGGTGAGCCGCGGGCTGCTGGACATTCCCCCGGTGGCCACCCTGCTGACCTCCGGCGCTTTCTTCCTGTTGGGGCTGGTGGGCCTGAGCTACGGCGTGCTCTCCGCCAGCTGGGAGGACAGTCCCGGCACCCTGCTGGGCTTGGAGCAGATCGGCGTGAACATCGGCCGCCTGCGCAGCTCGTTCAAGCGGCCACCAGCGGCGAGCTAAGGCGGGCCTGGAAGGCCTGGGATTCAAGGCTGCTGAGGGCCGCGTGGCTATCGCGCACACAGAACTGGTGCCCCAGGCGCACGTAGCGCACCTGATCCCCCAGGCGCACCATCGCCACCACCGGCACCCGCACCCCGGCCTCATCCTTTTCAGTGCGGTGCTGACTGAGGCACTCCCGCAGCTTGTGCTGCACGGCGATGTCGCTGGCCTGCTGGGCCTCCAGCTCCACCATCAGCACCTGGAGCTTGTCGATCACCCGGCAGTCGTCCACGATCAGCTGCACTTGGTCGTCGCCACGGCGATCCACCGAGGCCCAGATCAACAGCCGCGCATCCACCATCAGGTGGTCCGCCAGGCGGGCGTAGGTCTTGGGAAACACCACCGCCTCACAGCTGCCGCTGAGGTCCTCCAGCTGAAGCACCGCCATGCGATCGCCCTTGCGGGTGGTCACCGGCCGCAGGCCCGACACCATGCCCACCACGCTGACGCGGGCCTTGTCGTTGAGCTCCTCGAGGCTGCCGAGCCCCACCGGTGAAAGCAGCTGCACCGGCCGGGTGAGCTGCTTGAGCGGGTGGTCGGAGAGGTAGAAGCCCACCAGCTCCTTCTCCAGCCGCAGCTTTTCGGTGGGGGGATAATCGGGCACCGGCGCCGCCTTGGGGGCGGTGCTGAGGTCGCCACCGGCATCCGCCGCCGCGGGGCTGGCGGGGGCGGCCAGCAGGTCAAACAGGTTGCCCTGGCCGCTGGCCCGGTCGCGGGCGCGGGAGGCGGCCCAGTCGACGATCAGATCCAGGTCAGCCATCAGCTGGGCGCGGTTGGCCTGGGGCTCAAGGCCATCGAGGGCGCCGCAGTGCACCAGCGATTCCAGGGCGCGGCGGTTGAGGGTGCTGCCGGGGATGCGGTCGCACAGGTCGGCCAGGGAGCGAAAGGGGCCATCGGCGCTGCGGGCATCCAGCAGGGCGCGGATGGCGCCATCGCCCAGGTTGCGCACGGCGGAGAGGCCGAACAGGATCCGCTCACCCACGGGGGTGAAGTCGATGCCGGAGGCGTTCACATCGGGGGGCATCACCTCGATGCCCATGGCGTTGCAGTTGGCGATGTAGCGCTGCACCTTGTCGGTGGTGCCGGCGTTCACCGTGAGCAGGGCGGCCATGTAGGCCACCGGATAGTGGGCCTTGAGGTAGGCGGTTTGGTAGGTCACCGCGCCATAGGCGGTGGAATGGCTCTTGTTGAAGCAGTATTCGGCGAACAACACCATCTGCTCGAACAGCGATTCGGCGATGCGCGGGTCAACACCCCGCTCACTGGCGCCCTTCACGAAGATGCTCTGGTGCTTCTCCATCTCGCTCTTTTTCTTCTTGCCCATGGCGCGCCGTAGCAGGTCGGCTTCACCGAGGGAGTAGCCCGCTAGGTCTTGGGCGATGCGCATGATCTGCTCCTGGTAGACCATGATTCCGTAGGTCTCCCGCAGGATCGGCTCCAGCTTGGCGTCGGCGAAGTCGATGGCTTCGCGGCCATGCTTGCGGTTGATGAATTTGGGAATCAGGCCCGCATCCAATGGCCCCGGGCGGTAGAGGGCGAGGATCGAGGAGATGTCCTCCAGGGAGGAGGGTTTGAGATCGCGCACGATCTGGCGCATGCCGCTCGATTCGAGCTGGAAGATGCCCTCCAGGTCGCCGCGGGCTAGCAGGCCGTAGGTGCCCGGGTCATCGAGGGGGAGGGCATCGGGATCCACCTTCTGGCCGGTGCTCTGCTCCACCAGATCGATGGTCTTGTCGATCATCGTGAGGTTTTTGAGCCCCAGGAAATCCATCTTCAGCAGGCCCATCGACTCCACGTCTTCCATGAAGTACTGGGTGATCACCTGGCCGTCGTTGTTGCGCTGCAGGGGCACCACCTCATCGAGGGGGTCGGCGGCGATCACCACACCGGCGGCGTGCACGCCAAAGGTTTTGTTGGTGCCTTCGATGCGCATGGCCATGTCAACCCAGCGCTTCACCTGCGAGTCGCCCTGGTATTTCTCGCGGAATTCAGGCGCCGGTGATTCGTCGCCAATCATCTCCTTGAGTTTGGCGGGCTTGCCCCGCACCACCGGGATCAACTTGGCGAGCCGGTCGGCGTCGCCGTAGGGAATGTCGAGCACCCGCGCCACATCCTTCAGCACCGCCTTGGAAGTCATGCGGTTGAAGGTGATGATCTGGGCCACCTTGTCCTC
>JBIKKZ010000090.1:0-6180 GCA_044360095.1 Vulcanococcus sp.
CCGCCGCTGCGGCCGATGGCCGCCAGCAGCTTGAGGTTGTTCAACGACCGCAGCAGCTCGGTGAAGTGCCCCATGGGGTGATGGCGGGTGGCGTCAGTGTGGCGGTGCCGGCTGCGCGGTGCCGGCGGCTTGAATGGCCGCCAGTTCGCGCAAGGCCGCCGTGCAGATCCTGGTGATGGGGGGAACCCGGTTTGTGGGCAAACCGCTGGTGGCGCAGCTGTTGGCGGAGGGCCACGCCCTCACCCTGTTCACCCGCGGCAAGAACCCTGTGCCGGCTGGGGTGGAGCACCTCTGCGGCGACCGCTCCACGGCGGAGGGGTTGGCGGCCCTGGCGGGGCGCAGCTTTGACGTGATCGTCGACAGCTCCGGCCGCAGCCTCGAGGACAGCCGCGGCGTGCTGGAGATCACCGGTGCCCCCAGCCACCGGTTTGTGTACGTGAGCTCCGCCGGGGTCTACGCCGACAGCGCCCTCTGGCCCCTGGGCGAAACCTCCCCCACCGACCCCCAGAGCCGCCACAGCGGCAAGCTCGACACCGAGGACTGGCTGCTGGCGGAGAAGATCCCATTCACCAGCTTCCGCCCCACCTACATCGTGGGCGCCGGCAACTACAACCCCGTGGAGACCTGGTTCTTTGATCGCATCGTGCACGGCCGGCCGGTGCCGTTGCCCGGGGATGGCAGCACCATCACCCAGCTCGGCCACGTGAACGACCTGGCCACCGCCATGGCCCTGAGCATCGGCGTCGATGCCGCCGCCAACCGCATTTACAACTGCAGCAGCGTGCAGGGCATCACTTTCCGCGGCCTGGTGGAGGCGGCGGCCCGCGCCTGCGGCAAGGATCCCGCCAGCGTGGAGATCCGCAGCTTCGACCCCTCCGGGCTCGACAAGAAGGCACGCAAGGCCTTCCCCCTGCGGCTGGCCCATTTCCTCACCGACGTGCAGCGGGTGCAGCGGGAGCTGGCCTGGACACCCCGCTACAGCGTGGAGGCGGCCCTGGAGGACAGCTACACCAACGACTACGCCCTGCGCATGCCCACCAGCCCTGATTTCAGCGACGACGACGCCCTGATTGGCGGCTAGCCCGTCGCCGCTGGTGGTGCGGAGTCGTGTCCGCCCCTTGGTCAGCCTTGGCTAACCCGCGGAGACCACCGCGGAGAACCCCGCTGAGCAACGGGCTCAGCGTTGGCGCAGGTAGCCCCAGGCGGAACTCAGGGCCAGCAGCAGCGACGGCCAGAACAGCAGCCAGCCGAGCCCGTGGAGCCAGCTCACCGCCGGGGCTGAGAGCCAGCCGGCCGGCCAGAGCAGCAGCAGCAGCGCGGCGAACTGCAGGATCGTTTTGGCCTTGCCCGCCCGGGAGGCGGGGCCGCCGCTGCCCTGGCCGGCCCGCCAGCCGGAGATCAGCAGCTCCCGGGCCAGCAGCAGCCACACGGCCCACAGCGGCAGGGCGCCGTTGGCGCCGAGCCACAGCAGCGGCGCGCTGATCAGGATCTTGTCGGTGAGGGGATCCAGGCGGGCCCCCCACACGGAGCCGCCTCCGGCGCGGCGGGCCAGCCAGCCATCGGCTGTATCGCTGAGGCCGCCCAGCAGCAGGAGCCACCAGGCCAGCCCCGCCTGGCCCGCCACCAGCGCCAGGATCAGGGGCAGGCCGAGCACGGCCCGGCCCACGGTGAGGCCGTCCGCCAGGCGACGGCATCGAAGGGCGGACATGGCGGGTCACAATGGCGCCAGCCCCGAGCCTGCCATGGTCGTCGACCGCCACGTTGCTGATGTGATGAGTGCACCGGTGCGCACGGTGCTGGCAACCACCCCCCTGCAGGAGGCGGTGCAACAGCTCAGTGAGCACCACATCAGCGCCCTGGCGGTGGTGGATGCGGCCGGCGCGCTGCTGGGGGAACTCACGGAACAAGACCTGATGGTGCGCGAGGGGGGCTTCGATGCCGGGCCCTACGTGTTGCTGCTGGATTCGGTGATCTACCTGCGCAATCCGCTGCAGTGGGACAAGCAGGTGCACCAAGTGTTGGGCAGCAGCGTGGGTGAGGTGATGAGCCATCACCCCCACAGCTGCGCCGCCGACACCCCCCTGCCGGCGGCCGCCCGCCAACTGCACGACCGCAGCACCCAGCGCCTGTTTGTGCTGGATGACGAGCGCCGCCCGGTGGGGGTGCTCACCCGCGGCGATGTGGTGCGGGCCCTGGCGGCCGCCGGCTAAGCCGGCGGTTCAGGGGGGCGGCAACTGGGGTGGCGCCGGCGGTGCACCCGCCGGGGGCCGCTGCGCCGCAGCGGGTTCGCCGCTGGCGGCGGCCTCCGGCGGCACGGGCAGGGCCGGCAGGGGTGCGGGTTCCGCCTGGGTGGCCTCGGGGTCGGCGGGCAGCTGTTGGCCCTCCTGCAGCAGCAGGGGCGGTGGCAGGTCTGGCGCCAGCGGGGCGGTGAGGGCATCGCTGGGGCTGTTCTGTTGCTGCAGCTGCAGCTCCCGCAGGGCCATCGGATCGGCGGTGATCGGCGGCTCCCGCAGCGGCGAGCGCTGGGGGTTGCGTTGCGGATTGCGCTGGCCGCGGGGGGCCCAGATCAGCCGCGCCAGGGGCTCCACCCCCTGCTCCATCAGGCGGTTGAAGCCGGCCAGGGCGCGATCCACCAGCTGCCCCCCCAGGGTCTGTCCGCACTCGAAGGGGTTGCCGCAGCGGCGCAGGCCGGCCCGGGGCACCAGGCTGCTGAGCAGATCCCCCCGCAGCGGCACCGCCCGCTCGCTCAGCCGCAGCATGTAGGGCACGTGCACGAAGGAGGTGGCCCCGCCGCTGATCCAGTTGGCGTCCTCCTGGCTGAAGCCTTTCACGCCGGGGATGATGAAGCGGCTTTTTGAGGCGTGGTCGGGCAGGTAGGCGGTGCGCAGGCCCCGCTGGCGCGCCAGGGCCTTGGTTTGCTCGAGGGTGAGGCCATCGCGGCTCATCAGCACCTCCAGCCGCCCATCCCCCCGCAGGCCCATCACCATGCGGATGCGGGGCAGGTAGTAGCGGATCTGCTGCCCCATCGAAATGCTGTAGGCGCCGCGGTACTGGGGCGGGGGCGATTCGAGGTCGTTGTAAACGCTGTGCAACCCGCCGATGAAGGTGTCGTAGAGGGCGGCCCGCTGGGGCGTGAGTTCGCCGTAGCCGAAATCCACGCGGCCGTCGTGGCGGATGCCGATGAAGGCCCGCTGGCGGGCGGCGGTGCGGTTGCGGCCCCGCCAGATCCGTGAACCGAGCTTGAGGTCGCCCAGGGGGATGGTGATTTCGCGGCCGCTGGCATTCACATGCCGCTCGTACATCGGGCCGGACACGTAGGCCAGCGCGGCGCTGTCGCGGAAGGCATCCTGCTCACGGTCCCAGCCTTCAAGCAGGTCGATGCGCACCTTGCGCGGGTCGAGGTCGAGGGCGTAGGCCTGATCGTCGGGCCGGTAGCGGAAGGCCAGCCCCTCCAACGGCGGATCTCCGGCGCCGGGGCGCCGCTGCTCGGGCAGGGGCGGTGCGATGGCCACCAGGAAAGCCACCAGCCCAACGGGCACTCCGATGGTGAGCCAGCGTTTGCGCCGCCACAGGGGCCGCCGCCGCCGGCCCGGTGCGGGCTGGGGAAGTGACGTCGGCGATGGCGGCGCGGCGGTCTCCAGGGTCTGCACCCAGACGGCGCAAATCTACGGGGCCTTTGCGGCATCCCAGCCGCCTATGGCATCTGGACGACATGGCCATCGGCGATGCCCCAGCGCTGCAGGCCGGCGGGGCAGGGGTGGCCGCCGGTGAGGCTGCCGAAGGCCGGCAGCAGCAGGCGCCCCTGGCGGCGGTCGAGGGCGAAGCAGGGCAGCCGCAGGCGATCGGCCCCCTGGCCCAGCAGGGCCACCGGATGCAGGTGGCCGCAGATGTTGAGCAGGGATGGATCCGGCGCGGCGCTGGGGCCGTGGCTGAGCCACAGGGGCCCGGCCTGGAGGGCTGGTTCCGGCACCAGCCCTTCGATCCAGCTGCCCCGCTCGTGGTTGCCGCCCACCAGCCGCAGGGGGCAGCCCAGCAGCTCCGGCAGGGCCGCCAGCTTCTGGCGCAGTTCAGCGGTGAGGCCCAGGGGTCCGTGGATCAAATCGCCCAGCACCACCACCGCGGCCGGACGAAGCCGGGTTGCCAGATCCAGCAGGCGGTTGAGGTTGTCGAGGTCGCCATCGCTGGGCAGGGGCACACCGCTGGCCTGGAAACTCTCCGCCTTGCCCAGGTGCAGGTCCGCCAGCAGCAGCAGGCGCTGCTGCGGATCCCACAGGGCCCGCTGCGGCAGCAGCTGCAGGCCATGGCCGTGCCAGTCGACCTGGGCCAACGCCACCTGGCTCAACGGCCGCCCATCACCGTTTGGTAGGCCGGCCGCTGCTGGGTGGCGGTGATGGTGGCCTGCACGTGGGGGTAGGGGCTGAGGTCGATCTGGGGGAAGAAGATCGGCAGGTAGGCCAGGTGGGCGTGCACGGCGCAATCGGCAACGCTCCAGGCTCCGCCCAGCAGGGGGCCGGCGCTGAGGCGCCCATCGAGCACCTCCATCAGCCGCGGGAATTCGCGTTCACGGTTGGCGGGAACAAACAGCGCCGTGGCCAGGGTGGCGTTGGCGAACAGCACCCACTGTTGCGCCAGGGCCCGCTCGGCGGCGGTTTGGCACTCGCCGCCGTGGCGCTCCGCCAGGTAGAGCAGGATCGCGCCGCTTTCAAACAGCTGCAGCCGGCCGCCGGGCAGGGCCGGATCCTCATCCACCAAGGCCGGCACCTTGCCGAAGGGGTTGATGGCGGTGAATGGCTCCTGGCGGTGCTCGCCGGCCTCCATGTCGAGCTGCACCCAGCGGTAGGGGATGCCCTTTTCCTCCATGTACCAGCGGGGCATGGAGGCGCGGGAGCGGGCTCCGCCGTAGAGGCTGATGGACATGGCGCTGCGGCGACGGCTGCGGGGGATCTGCCCGCCAGTATCGGCGGCTGAGGCCACACTGGAGGGGTTCGTGGCCGCCCGATTGAGCCCGCGCCCGAGCCTCGACAATGCCACCCTGCTGCGGTTGGCGCCGCTGCTGGTGGGCCGTGCCCGCCGGGGGGTGCTGGGCAGCAGCCGCTATGCCCGCAGCCTGCGGGAGGCGGTGCGGCAGGCCTCCTGCGACGCCGCGGCCCGGCCGGTGCTGATCAGCGGCGAACCCGGGCTGGAAAAAGACAACCTGGCGGCGTTGATCCACTTCGGATCGCCGGCCCGCCAGCAGTTGATGGTGCGCCTGGATGGGGCCCTGCTGCGGCCCGATGGCGCTGAGCTGTTCGGCGGCAATGGCGACGACCAGCCGCCGTTGCTGCAGGTGCTGGGGGATGGGGCCCTGTTGATCGACAAACTCGATCAGGTGCCGGCGGCCCTGGTGCCCCGCCTGCTGCAGTTGGCCCGCGACGGCCGCTGGCGCCCCAACGGCTCCGGCGTTGCGGAGGAGCGTCGCTTCGGCGGGCGGTTGTTCCTCACCAGCGAGGCGGCGGTGCCGCAGTTTGACCGCAGCTGCACCCTGATCCGCGTGCCGCCGCTGCGGGTGCGCCGTCAAGACCTCGGCGAATGGTTGCGCTACGGCGTGCGCCAACGCAGCCGCAAGCTGGGTTGGCCCCGGCCGCCGGTGGTGCCGGAGGCGGTGGTGAAGCGGCTGCAGAGCTACGACTTCCCCAACAACCTGCGGGAACTGGAAACGCTGATTTACCGGGCGTTGCAGCAGATGCGCCGCCAGGAGGGGGGCACGGGCGCCTGGCCGGCGGTGCTGCCGGAGGATGTGTTTTGGACCGAACCACGCCAACAGCGCTACCGCTTCGACATCTGGCGCTGGAAGCCTCAGCTGCGGGAGTGGATGCGGGCGCCATGGCTCTGGAACGGGTTGCTGTTCGGCCTGGTGAGCTGGCTGTTTGTGGCGGTGAACCTGTGGCTGTGGCTCGGCCCGCAGGACCGCGCCCACAACGGCGCCCTGAATCTGTTCTGGGCCTGGTGGTGGCCGTTGATCCTGCTGGGCTTCCCCCTGGTGGGGCGGCTGTGGTGCTCCTTCTGCCCGTTCATGGTGTGGGGCGAGATCGTGCAGCGGGTTGCACGGGCCCTCGGCTGGAGCCCGCCGCGCTGGCCGCGGGGCAACAGCGACGACTGGGCCTCACCGCTGCTGGCGGCCGGCTTCGCCGCCATCCTGCT
>JBIKKZ010000091.1:0-6142 GCA_044360095.1 Vulcanococcus sp.
TCGCCGTAGAGGCGCCGGCGGGCGGGTTCATCGAGGCAGCGGATCGCCAGCTCCCGTTGGCCGCGGAAGGGGTCGTGGCGGGTGAGCAGCCGGAACAGCAGCACCGCCAGGGAGAACTGGTCGCTGCTGGCGCAGGGTTTCGCCTGCCCCAGCAGCACCTCCGGCGCCATGAAGCCGGGGGTGCCGAGCACGGAGCCGCCCCCCTGCCTATCGATGTCGACGTTGTCGTTGTCGCAGATCAGCACCCGGCCGCTGCCGGGCTCCAGGAACAGGTTGCCCAGGGAGATGTCCTTGTAACAGAGCCCCTTGAGGTGCAACTGGTGGAAACCATCCGCCAGGTGGAAACCGGCCCGCAGCACGTTATGCAGGCTGATCTCCAGGTCGCCGCCGGCGTGGCGGTGGGCCCCCACGAAGCCGGCGGGGCGCAGGGCCATCAGGTAGCCAAAGCCGGCCCTGGGGTGGCGGATCAGTGGCCGGCTTTCGGCCGTGGGCTCCAGCAGCGCCAGTGGCCAGAGAAAGGCCTCGCTGGGGGCCCCTAGGGCAATGCTCTGCCGCAGCCGGCGCGGCAGTTGGGGGTCCCGCTCCAGGCAGGCGGGCAGGTACCACTTCAGGGCCAGCTCCTCCGCCCCGCAGCGCACGGCGTACACCTCCCCCTGGGTCCCGCCCCCCAGGGCCCGCAGGATCTGCAGCGGTTGCTCCAGGCCCTCGAAGCGGAGGCTTGCCCCCTCGGGCAGCAGGGGCGTCACGGGGTGTCGGCCCCCTGGCCGATGGCCTTGCGGATGCCATTGCGGTGGGCCAGGGCCGTGCGGCGGTTGGCGAAGCCGTGGCGCAGGGCACGGCCATCCCGCAGCACCAGCACCAGCCGGTGCTGCTTGCGGGAGCCCAGCAGGATCCAGCCCCCCAGGGCCGCCACCTGCAGCGGCCAGAACAGCCATGGGAAGGGCAGCAGCAGCAGGCCCCCCAAGCAGAGCAGCAGCCACCAGCTGAAGATGTGGGGGTGTCGGGGCAGGCTCTGCACCGCCGCCGAGCGCACCATGGCCACCGGCACGGTCTGGCCGTCCACCTCCACGCTGCTGGGGGGGCGCACCGGGGTGGGTGCCGGAGCTGGAGCTGCTCCCGCAGCGGCTACCGGCGCCGCGGCCGGGGCGCTGGCCTGCAGTTCAAACAGCAGCACGGGGCCATCGGGCCCCAGCCTGATCTCGTCGCCGTCCTCGAGGCGGCGGCAGTGCTGCAGCCGTTGCCCCTCCAGGAAGGTGCCATCGCGGCTCTGCCAATCGCACACCAGCCAGCCCTGGCTGCGGGAGAAGCGCACCACCGCGTGGTGATCCGACACCTGGCTGAGGCTGGCCAGGCAGAGGCGGTTGCCGCTGGCGCGGCCGATGGTCAACGGTTGGGCTGGATCCAGGGGCGCGGTTTTGCGCCGGTCGCTGGCCAGCACCAGCCGTGCGCTGGGGGGGCTCACGGCGCTCCGCGGCGGCGGCGCCACCACAGCTGCCAATCGTCGCGCAGGTCGTTCCACCAGCCGCCATCCCCCTCGCGGTAGGGCAGCACCCGGCCGGGGAAAAGCAGCGCCTTGCTGGCCAGGGCCAGGGCGATCAGCACCATCAGCAGCAGCACCCAGCCCGGGATCGCCCCCACCCAGGTGGCGGCGAAGAAGGCCCGCAGGGCATAAAGGCCGATGCTGAGGGCCAGCCACAGGCGGAAGGGTTCCCAGGGGTCCCGCTGGCGCTGCACCGCTTGGCCGCAAGAAGGCTGGCCGTAGCCTATGGCCGGGCCGCAGCACCCGCCTGAGCATCCCCCCGCGCTTCGATCCGCTCCTGGCCCGGTTGGCGCCCCCGGCCATGCGCCAGGCCTGGCTGCAGCTGGCGCAGGCCGCCTGCCGGGGCCCTTGGGGCGAGCGTGCGGCGGCGATCCGGGCCGCCTGGGGCCCGCTCACCCAGCGCCAGGCCCATGTGGAGCTGTGGGCCGGCGGCCAGCGGCTGGCCAGCGTGCCGCTGGGTGATCAGCGGCTGCGCTTGGGCCGCGATCCCAGCTGTGAGCTGCCCCTGGAGCATCCGGGGCTCAGCCGGGTGCACGCCACCCTCGAGCGCCAACGCCCCAGCGACCGCGATTTCACCCTGGAGGACTTCAACTCCGCCAACGGGGTGTTCCACCGCGACCGGCGCATCCGCGCCATCCACCTGCGCGATGGCGATGTGGTGCGGTTCGGCTCGCCCCTGAAGGGGCAGGCGCCGGAGCTGCGCTACCACCAGCCCCGCAGCCCGCTGGAGCAGGCGCTGCATCGCCTGGGTCTCGCGGCGCTGGCTGGATCGGCCCTACTGGTGAGCGGCATGGTGCTGGCGGCCAGCATCGGCGGTGGCTCCCGCATCCGCTCGATCGCGGGGCCCGTGAAGATCTATGCCGCCAGCGGCCAGCAGATCGATGCCCAGCAGGGCTCCGCCACGGCCCTGCCCTCCCTGGGGGCCTATCCCCTGCACCTGCGCCAGGCGTTGCTGGCCTCGGAGGAGGCGCGCTTCGGCTGGAACAGCGGCATTGATCTGTTCGGCACCCTGCGCTCCGCCCTGCTGGGCACCGGCGGCGGCAGCGGCCTCACCCAGCAGGTGGCCCGCATGGTGTATCCGGATGTGGGCCGCGACCTGAGCCTCACCCGCAAGCTGCGGGAGCTGTGGGTGGCGCTGCAGCTGGAGGTGGGCTTCAGCAAGAACCAGATCCTCAAGCTCTACCTTGACCGCGCCTACTTGGGGCTCGGCACCGAGGGGTTTGAGCAGGCAGCACAGCTTTACTTCCGCCGCTCCGCCAGCGACCTCGATGTGGCCCAGTCGGCCTTTCTGGTGGGGCTGCTGCCCAGCCCCAACGGCTACAGCCCCTGCAATCCCGACGACCCCGGCGCCGGCCTGGAGCGGCGCAACCTGGTGCTGAAGCTCATGCATGAGCAGGGTTGGCTGAGCGATCAGGCCCTGATCGACGCCCAGCGGCGCCCCCTCAACATCGACCCCTCCGCCTGCCGCGAGTCGAGCTACAGCAGCTACCCCTTCTTCAGCGACTACGTGGTGGGCGAGCTGGAGGGCACCCGTTTCGGGCTCGACCTCAGCGGCCCCGATGCCGGCGGCAATTACGCCGTGATCAGCACCATCCAGCCGGCCCTGCAGCAGCTGGCGCAGGAGCAGCTCAAACGCTTTCTGGAGGGGCCGGCGGCGGCGGCGGGGCTCTCCCAGGGGGCCCTGATCACGGTGAACACCGAAACCGGCGCGATCTTGGCCTACGTGGGCGGCGGCGACTACAGCCGCTCCAGCTTTGATCGGGTGCAGGCCCTGCGCCAGCCGGGCTCCACCTTCAAGCTGTTTCCCTATCTGGCGGCGCTGGCGGCGGGGGTGTCACCGGCGGAGCCGATCTCCTGCGCCCCCCTCAGCTATGTGGCCGGCTGCCGCGGCGGCGGCGGCAGCACCAGCGTGGCCCAGGGGCTGGCGGCTTCGGAAAACGTGGTGGCTCTGCGGCTGGCGGAACGGGCCGGGCTGGGCACCGTGGTGCGGCTGGCCCGGCGGCTGGGGATCACCACACCCCTCGACCCCGACATCAACACCATGCTCGGCGGCCGCGAAACCTACCTCTATGAGCTGGCGCGGGCCTATGCGGTGGTGGCCAACGGGGGCCGTTCCGTGCCGATGCATGGGGTGAGCCGCATCTACGACCTGGGCATCTGCCAGTCGGTGAAAAGCCTCGAGCGCTGCCCGCCGCGGGGGGTCACGATCCCGATCGGGGAGCAACCCCGCCAGCTGATTGCCGCCGATGTGGCCGCCAGCATGGACCAGCTGCTGGCCGGCGTGGTGCAGGGGGGCACGGGCCGGGCCGCGGCGGTGGTGCCCGATGCCCGCGGCAAAACCGGCACCACCAACAACGGCGTCGATGTGCTGTTCATCGGCTACTCCCCCTCGATGAAGCGGCTCACCGCCATCTGGATGGGCAACGACGACAACCGGCCCGCCGCCGCCGCCAGTGGGGCCCTGGTGGCGGAGCTGTGGGGCCGTTACATGCGGCAGGTGGCTAGCGCAGATCCCCCAGCCAGCCGCTGAGTGCGCTGACCACGGCCCAGCCCAGGCCCCAGATCAACCCCCAGGCCCAGGTGGAGCAGAGCAGCCGTTGCAGGGGCGTGCTGCTGTCATCGCCCTGGCGCGGCAGTTGCCAGCCCAGCTGCAGGGCTCCGATCACCAACAGCAGCACCCAGGCGGGGATGCTCAGCCCCAGGCTGGTGGCGAAGCCCAGCTCGCGCCAGCGCAGCAGGCTGAGACCCGCCGCCAGGGCGATCAGGGCGCTGACCGCGCCGCTGGCACCGCTCCAGCGCCGCTGCACCCCCCAGCGTTGCGCCAGGCCGGCGGCCGGGGCCTGGCACGCCAGGGCCGTGAGGCTGTAGCGCAGGATCACATCACTCAGCTGCAGCGGGGAGTGGCCCAGCAACAGCGCCAGCACGGTGAGGTTGACCGCGGCCTCCGCGGCGTTGGCGTGCAGCCAGGGATTGCTCAGCCAGCGCCAGGCCCGGTGGGGGTCGCTGGCCTGGCCGCTCTCCAGCCACCAGCGCCGCGGCAGCCCCTTGAGGGGCCCGAGGCTGAGGGCCTGCAGCAGCCCCAGGGCCAGCACCAGGGCCATGCCGCCGCTCCAGCCCCAGCCCTCCAGCAGCCCTCGATCCAGCGCCCCACCGGCCCAGCTGAACACCAGGGCACCGCTGGCGGCCAGGGCCATGCCGGGGGCGAGTCCCTGCGGTGCCGGCCTTGGGATTGGGGCCGGTGCGTCACCCACCTGGGGTGCCACCGGGCCGGGCGTTGCCTCCATGCCCGTGTTCGGCGCCATCCCCGTGGCCGCCTCCAGCAACTCCAGCAGTTCCTGGGCGATGGCTGGCGCGTAGGTGCGGCGCAGTTGTTGGCGCAGGCCGGTGAGGGCGGTCTGCCGCTGGACCCCCCGGCTGTGCAGCACCTGCAGCAGCAGCGGTTGGCTGGCCAGGTCGCGCACGGGGGCCCGCAGCGACTCCTCCGCCCCCAGTCCATCCATCAACCGGTTGGTGAGGGCGCGGCTCTGCCGCAGGGCCTGCGGATCCTGCTCCAGCCAGCGGCGCAGCTGTTGGCCCAGATCCCTGCCGACGCCCATGCCTGTGGTTCCGTGGCCCGAGCATAAAAAAGCGCCCCGCGGGGGCGCTTCGGGCGATGGCTATCGGGCCTCAGGCCGCTTCAGACCTTGGTGGCCTGCAGGCGGGCGCGGGCGCGGGCCAGCTCCTGCTGGGCCTTGAGCTTCTCGGTGCTGGGGGCCTGGCCTTCGAATTGGGCCGCCGCCGAGGTGGCGGCCTCCAGCTCGCGGTTGGCCGCATCGGCGTTGATGCTGCTGCCCAGTTCGGCGGCGTTCACCAGCACGGTGACTTCGTCGGATTCCACCTCGGCAAACCCGCCCTGGAGGGCGATGGCCTTCCAGGCGTTGCCTTCACGCACCCGCAGCACCCCGAAATCGAGGGCCGTGAGCAGGGAGACGTGCCCAGGCAGGATGCCGAGCTGGCCGGTGGTGCTGGGGAGGATGACTTCGTCGGCGCTGCCGTCGAAGACGCTCTGGTCAGGGGCCAGAACGCGAAGGGTAAGTGACATGGTGGGGAACCCTCAGATCAGCCCTTGGCTTCGGCCTGGATCTTGGCGGCCTTGGCCTTCACCTCGTCGATGTTGCCCACCAGGTAGAAGGCGGCCTCGGGGAGGTGATCCAGTTCGCCGGCCAGGATCATGTTGAAGCCGGAGATCGTGTCGGCCAGCTTCACGTACTTGCCGGGCATGCCGGTGAAGATCTCCGCCACGAAGAAGGGCTGGGAGAGGAACTTCTCGATCTTGCGGGCGCGGTCCACGGTGCGGCGGTCGTCCTCGGAGAGTTCGTCCAGACCCAGGATCGCGATGATGTCCTGCAGTTCCTTGTAGCGCTGAAGGGTCGACTGCACGGCGCGGGCGGTGCGGTAGTGCTCATCGCCCACCACGGCGGGCTGGAGCATGGTGCTGGTGGAATCGAGCGGGTCCACAGCGGGGTAGATGCCCTTGGAGGCCAGGCCGCGGCTGAGCACGGTGGTGGCATCCAGGTGGGCGAAGGTGGTGGCGGGAGCGGGGTCGGTGAGGTCGTCCGCGGG
>JBIKKZ010000092.1:0-6135 GCA_044360095.1 Vulcanococcus sp.
CCTTCGGCTTCCTCCCGCCGATGACCCAGGACGAGATCTACGACCAGATCGCCTACATCATTGCCCAGGGTTGGAGCCCGCTCGTTGAGCACGTGCACCCCAGCCGTTCCATGGCCACCTATTGGTCGTACTGGAAGCTCCCCTTCTTCGGTGAGAAGGACCTGAGCGTGATCGTGAACGAGCTCGAAGCTTGTCACCGTGCCTACCCCGACCACCATGTGCGTCTGGTGGGTTACGACGCCTACACCCAGAGCCAGGGTGCCTGCTTCGTTGTGTTCGAAGGCCGCTGATTTCAGCGCGCTTTTTCACAACCACGGGCATCAATGTGGTCCCGACAGTGTCGGGACCACCCCCTCTCTTCTCTGCCTGTGGTGATGGGTCACCCCATCGCCATCGGCAACCCCCAGAACATCAATCGTCGGGCGGACATGGCCACACAATCGAGTCGCGAAGCAGCCCTGGAGCGCCGCAAGGCCCTCTCCGATGGTGGGAAGAAAGCTGCCAGCCGTTACGGCACAGGCTCCAGCCGTGTGCGCAGCGCCACCGACGCCCGACCCACCCGCACCAACACCCCGGTGGCCACCGCCGCGCCCGTGGCTGAGGCCAGCCCCGCGCCCCGCGCCAGCCGCAGCCTGAGTGCGCCGAGCTCCGCCCCCCGCAGCACGGCCCCCCGCCGCGTGAGCAACCCCAGCCGCGACCTGGTGCTCGCCCGCCGCGAGGCCCTCTCCCGCGGCGGCAAGCGCGCCAACACCTCGAAGGACCGCACCCGCAGCGACCTGGGCGTCACCACCCCCGTGGCCAGCGCCGCAGCACCCGAGCCGGTTGCTGCACCCGCCCCCACGCCCGAGAAGCCCGCACGCAGCGCCGGCGCCAGCCTTTCGCTGAGCAGCCGCAGCGGCGGCAGCACCCCCGCCCGCGCCACCGCACGCAAGGCTTCGGCCCAGCACAACCCCAGCCGTGCCCTTGTGCTCGCCCGCCGCGAGGCCCTCAGCAAGCGCGGCAAAGCCGCCAGCAACACCTCCAAAAGCGGTGCCGCCGCCGTGGCCCGCCAGATCAACCCTGATCTGAGCGCCCGTGAGCTCTCCCAGAAGGTGCGTGAGCTGAAGAGCAAAACCGGCGCCGCCAGCACCCCCCGCAACAGCGGCACCCGCCCCAGTGGCCCCAACCGCCACGGCGCCAAGCAGGCCGCCGCCGCCGATGCCGCCTGGAAGGTGGGCGTGAGTGAAACCCTCGCCGGCCAGACCGTCACCGGCACCCAGGCCAACCGCTCGGTGAAGACCACCGGCAACGAGGCCGCCACCTGCCGCACCATCACCGGCACCGAATACCTCGGCGCCGAGGTGTTCCAAACCTTCTGCGGCAGTCAGCCCGCCGCTCCGGTGCAGCCCGCCAAGGTGCGCGTCACCGCCACCAGCCACGGCAACAGGGTCACCGGCAACGAAGTGGGCCGCAGCGAAAAGGTCACCGGCGATGAGCCCGGCACCTGCAAATCCGTCACGGGCACCGAATACATCTCCGCCAACCAGTCCGCCGCCTACTGCGGTGGCAGCACCCCCGCGGTGCGCAAGGTGGGCCGCAGCCAAACCCTCGGCGGCCAGGCCGTGAGCGGTGTGCTGGTGGGCCGCAGCGAGAAGGTCACCGGCGATGAGCCCGGCTCCGGCCGCCAGCTCACCGGCGACCAATACCTGGGCGCCGAAGCCCCGGCCGCCGGCCGCGCCCCCACCAAGGTGAGCAGCCTCAACACCCTGCGCGGCACCGGTGTCACCGGCACCGCCGTGGGCCGCAGCCAGCAGGTCACCGGTGACGAGCCCGGCAGCTGCCGCACCATCACTGGCGACGAGTACATCGGCAGCCAGCAGTTCGAAGGCTTCTGCGGCAGCCGCCCCGCCCCCGAGGCCCCCAAGGTGGGCTTCAGCATCACCAACCGCAACCAGGTGGTGAGCGGCACCCGCACCGGCCGCAGCGAGAAGGTCACCGGCGATGAGCCCGGCACCTGCAAGGTGGTCACCGGCACGCCCTATGCCGGCCTGGAGCAACCCGGCGACTTCTGCAACCCCAGCGCCGTGCGCGCCACCCGCGAGCGCACCCCCGTGCGCAACGCCAACCGCATGACCGGCATCCAGCCCGGCATTGGCGGTGTGCTGACCGGTGCCGAGCGCGGCGCCTGTGAGGATGTCACCGGCACCCCCTATGTGGGCGCCGACCAGCAGGCCGCCACCTGTGGCACCGCCCCGAGCCGCGGCGCCGACTTTCCCCAGCCCCTGAACGCCGCCGCCTGGCAGCAGTTCAGCGTGCAATCCCCCGCCCGCGCCGCCCAGGTGCAGCGCGAAACCACCGGCGGCGTGACCGGCAGCACCTATGAGCAGGGCGGCCGCATCACCGGCCCCTTTGACATGGCCAGCGGCAAGATCACCGGCACCGAGCAGTTCCGCTTCGACCGCCGCCCCGCCGCCACCCCGGCACCGGTAAGCATGGACGAGGACCAGCGCCCCGTCTCCCGCGTGACCGGTGAGGGCAACGGCTCCCGCATCACTGGCGACGACTGGGACCGAGGCGATCGCGTCACCGGCACCGAGGGCCGCTCCGCCCGCCGCCGCAACCCCACCCGTGTGGGCCCCATGGGCGCCATGCCCGGCTTCCAGCGCAAGCGCAACGACGAAATCCCGGCCCCCAACAACAAAATCACAGGCTCCAGCGGCAGCACCGACCAGGGCTCCCTGATCACGGTGTCTGGCGGGGCCCGCGGCTGAGCCCTGAAGCATGCGTCGACGTCCCGCCAATTTTGAGCGGCCCCTGGCCCCAACGGCACCGCGACGTCGACCGGCCGCTGAGCAGCTGGGCGCCCCTGCAGCGCTCAACCCGGTGTCAGGCCTTTCCAAGCGGGTGCGGCCCGTGGCATCCCCGGTGGTGATCCGCCCCGCCGGACACCGCGGTGGCGCCGGCCTCCACCCCCTCAGCCACGGCCAGGCCAATGCGGCCCTGCGGGCCTACGAGCAGCGCACCCTGGGGGCCTTCGACCGCATCGTGCCCGTGCTCAAGCGGCTCTCAGCCCTGCAGCACGAAGGCGACTTCGTGGCCGAAGCCCAACGGCTGGCCCTGGCCGAACTCGGCCACGAGCTGCCGGCGCCGATCCTCGAGCAGGCCTGGACCAGCCAGCTCGACATGCGCACCCTGTTCGCCTGGTGCGTGTTTGAGGCCTACGAACAAACCAGCCTCGCCTTCTACAACGACGATCCCCTGGCGGGCCAGGCCGGCAGCGCCGATGCCGACGCCTTCAATGCCTTCCTGCTCGACTGCGGCTTCCACCTGCTGGATATCACCCCCTGCGCCGACGGTCGCCTGGCCCATGCCATCGCCTACGCCCTGCGCCTGCCGTTCAGCTCGGTGCGCCGCCGCTCCCATGCCGGCGCCATGTTCGATGTGGAGAACACGGTGGACCGCTGGGTGAAAACCGAGCACCGCCGCTACCGCGAAGGCCTGCCCAACCCCGCCCAAAGCGACACCCGCTACCTGAAGGTGGTGGTGTATCACTTCAGCTCCAAGGACCCCTGCCACGAGGGCTGCGCCGCCCACGGCAGCGACGACAAGGCCGCCGCCGCCCAGGGGCTGCAGCGCCTCAAGGACTTCCAGCAGGCGGTGGAGAACAGCTTCTGCTGCGGGGCCTCGGTGGATCTGCTGCTGATCGGCATGGACACCGACACCGACGCCATCCGTGTGCACGTACCCGGTGCCGATGGCAGCACCGACCTGGAGACCTGGCTCGACGCCCGCGACGTCTACGACGCCACCCGTGCCCTCAACGCCGACCAGGCCCGCCAGCGGCTGACCGAGCTGGTGCAGGGGGCCGCCGCCGCCAGCCCCGATGCCGGCATGGTGCGCCTGGTGGCACGGCTGCTGGAGCACAACCTCTCCCAGATCGACTACGTGCGCCAGTACCACGGCGGCAGCTACAGCGATTTCGGCCACGCCGAGCGTTTCATCGGCGTGGGCATCGGCTTCAAGGAGGTGCACCTGCGCAACCTCACCTACTTCGCCTACATGGACACCGTGGAGGAGGGCGCCCCCGACCTCGACGTGGGCGTGAAGATCTTCAGCGGACTGAACGTGTCGCGCGGGCTGCCGATCCCCGTGGTGCTGCGCTTCGACTACCACGGCGCCGTGCCGGGCGCCCGCGAGCGGGCCATCGCCCATTGCGGCCGGGTGAAGACCGCCATCGAGGCGCGCTACCGCGACCTCTGCCAGCAGGGGCTGCTGCACACCCTGCTCACCGTGCGGGATCGCGACCGGCACGTTCCGGCCGAGACCGTAAGTTCCTCAATCACGTTCAACACCGGAGGCGGGCACTGAGATGTTGATCTGCAAAGTGCTGAAACCGCTGGTTTCCACCAATCGCATCGCTGATTTCCAGCACAAGCACCTTCAGGTGGTGCTCGATGGCAGCACCCAGAAGGTGGCGGTGGATGCCGTGGGCGCCATCCCCGGCGACTGGGTGATCTGCGTGGGCAGCTCCGCCGCCCGGGAAGCCGCCGGCAGCAAGTCGTACCCCAGCGACCTCACGATCGTGGGGATCATCGACCACTGGGATCCGGAGGCCGCCAAGGAGATGGCCGCCGGCAATCCCAGCGCCAACCCAGCCAGCCCCGCCAAACCACCGGGGGGTGCCGGCTGATGGAAATCATGCAGGTGATGGGGTCGCTGGTGTGCACCAACCGGGTGCCGGGCTTCGCCCACCAAAACCTGCGCGTGCTGCGCACCCCCAAGGGCAAGCTCAACGTGGCCTGCGACCCGGTGGGTGCCTCCCCGGGCAACTGGGTGTTCACCGCCAGCGGCTCCGCCGCCCGCTTTGCCACCGGCAACGGCGACCTGCTCACCGATCTAACGATCGGCGGCATCATCGACCACTGGTCGCCCGACGGATAGGGGATTCGCTCCCCCCTCCGTTGTTCAGCGATCACCTCCGGGCTCCGCCCATTCCCGTCATGGCCACCCCCAACACCCCCGCCAACCGCAGCGCCGCCAAGCCGGTCACCCCGGTGACCGCCATCCCCGCCGCCGCGGCCAAACCCGCCAGCACGCCGGCCCCGGCCGCCGCGCCGGCACCGGCCGTGACGGTCACCGCCAAAACCGTGGCCTCAAAAGCCGTGGCCTCAACAGCGGCCCCGGCCCGCAAGCCGGCCAGCACCCGCACCGCCGCCTCCACCGGCGCCCGCAAGGCCGCCGGCACCGGCAGCAGCGGTGGCGGTGGCGCCACCCGTCCCCCCTCATCCCGTAGCACCTCTCCCATGGCTTCCTCCGTTCAAGGCATCGCCCTCGGCATGATCGAAACCCGCGGTCTGGTGCCCGCCATTGAGGCCGCCGACGCCATGACCAAAGCGGCTGAGGTGTCGCTGGTGGCCCGCGAATTCGTGGGCGGTGGCTACGTCACCGTGATGGTGCGCGGTGAAACCGGCGCCGTGAACGCCGCCGTGCGCGCCGGCGCCGATGCCTGCGAGCGCGTGGGCGACGGCCTGGTGGCCGCCCACATCATCGCCCGCCCCCACAGCGAAGTGGAGCCCGTCCTGGCCGGCACCCAGACCCGCCGCGCCTGATCCCCATGGACGCCGTTCATCCGCGCGTCCTGGGTGATCTGGGCCGCGCCCTCAGCCTCGAGCTCACCGCCGTTCAGCAGTACATGACCCAGGCCTCCCTCGTGGAGCTCTGGGGTGATCAGGCCTCCGCCGACCGCTTCCGCAGCGAAACGGTGGAGGAACTGCAGCACGCCGAGCGGATCGTGCATCGCATGCTGTCGTTGGGGGTGGCACCGGCCGCCTCCCAGCTGCAGCCCGCCACCCACGCCGCCGACCTGGTGGGCCTGCTGGAGCAGAACGCCGAGCTGGAACAACAGCTGGTGGACCACTACAGCCAGGCCAGCCGCTTCTGCACCCTGATCAACGACCGCAGCAACGGCGACTTCTTCGCCGCCCTGCTGGAGGACGAGCAGCACCACAGCCGCGATCTCGAGGCCTGGCTCAACGAGCTGGGGGGCCGCCGCAACCGCGGCTACCGCCGCTACGGCGGCCGGGCCAGCTTCTGAGGCTGGCCCTCAACCCAACCCCACCCCAACCCCAGATCACAAACAGGCAAAACGCCCGTCGT
>JBIKKZ010000093.1:0-6110 GCA_044360095.1 Vulcanococcus sp.
TGCGCTGAACTCGTGGGCCCGGGTTCAGGCCCTCCCAAGGGGATGGCGTTGCCATTCCCGTTCGGCCAATTCCAGAGCTGTGGGTGGGCCGCACAGGCTGAGGCTGGGCCGTGCCAGCAGCTCGCGGGCGGCGGCGTGAAGGTCGGCCGGGGTGAGCTGGGCCGCCGCAGCCAGGCTGCGGTCGGCGAAATCCATCGCCAGGCCATGGCCCAGCACCAGAGCCTGGCGGTCGGCCAGTTGGCTGCTGGTTTGGCGACCCAGGGCCTCCTGGCCCCGGAACTTGGCAAGGGTCAGCTCCAGCTCCGCGCAGCTCAGGGGCTGCTCCAGCAGGCGTTGCCACTCGTTGAGCAGCTCCCGGCAGGCCTCGGCGGCCCGATCGGCGGAGCTCGAGAGGTGCATCACAAATGGGGCGTCCCCCAGCCGCGCCGGGTGGTGCACCCCCACGTCGTAGGCGAGGCCGTGCTCTTCCCGCAGCGCCACAAACAGGCGGCTCGACATGCCGATGCCGAGGTGCGCATGCAGCAGCCGCAGGGCCAGGCCCTGCTCGGCCCCCAGCGCCGTGGTGGTGGTGCCCAGCATCAGCACCAGTTGCTCGGTGTCATCGCAGTTTGTGGCCAGGGAGGCGGTGGCCATGCCACTGGGGCCGGGGCGACGCTGGGGGGCGCAGGGGGCCCAGGGCCGACCCTCCAGCCCCCGCAGCACCAGTTCTTCCACCCCTTCTGGGATCTGGCCGGCCAGAACCAGCACCGCCCCCCCCAGCCCCAGGGTCGAGGCATGGTCCTGCAACGCCCCACGCCCGAGCTGGCGCAGCTCCGCCTCCACCCCCAGGGGGTCGTGGCCGTAGGGGCCCGCGCCATAGAGCTGCTCGCGCAACTGGTCGTGGGCCACCTGGAACGGATCCTCCCGCTGCCGTTGCAGGGTCTGCAGGTTGAGCTGCCGTTCCAGGGCGATCTGGTCGTCCACCAGCCAGGGGCTGCTCACCATCTGCAGCAGCAGCGGCAGCAGGGTGGCGGCGTCATCGCTGGCGCACTTGAGGCTGATCAGGGTGGCGTCCTCCGCCGCTTCACAGCGCAGTCCGGCGCCACAGCCCTCCACCAGATCCGCCAGGGCGTCGCCGCTGTAGGGGCCGCAGCCACGGCTGAGCACCCCCGCCAACAGCTGGGCTGCTCCGCGCTGGCCCGCCGGGTCGGCGCTGCTGCCGCCGCGCATCCAGAGCTTGGCGGAGAGAATCGGGGCCCCGGGGCGGTGCAGCAGCCACAGCGGGCAATGGAGATCCCAGCGCCCCGCTTCCACCCGGGCCGTCGCCGTCAGGCTGGTGGTCATGCCGGTACCGCCCGCAGGCTGAAGGCCCGCTCCGGTGCCAACAGCGGCACGAGCTCCCGTTGCAGGCTTTCCGCGTCCCACTGCTGCAGCCAGTCGAGGGGGGCCTGCAGGCCATGGCGCCGTTGCCAGAGGTGGCTGTTGCCCACCATGGCGGCCACGGAGCCCGCCACCTCGAGGCTGAAGCGGTAGCCATTGCCCACCAGCCGCCGCGCCCGCTCCACCTCTGCCGCGGCGGCGGGCCGCTCCTGCAGCTCCAGCAGCACCCGGCCCACCTCCCGCTCCACCGCCTCCAGCTGCTCGGCCTCGCACACCGCCTCCAGCAGCACCAGGCAGCCACTTTCCAACACGTTGAGGTCGAGGTCGATGCTCTCCACCAGGCGCAGCTCCTCCCGAAGGCGTTCCACGAGCCGGCTGCGGCGCCCTTCCGCCAGCAGGGTGGTGAGCAGATCGCCGCCGAGCACCGTGCGCTGATCCGCCGCCCCGGGCAGCTGCCACACCATCAGCAGCCGCGCCGCCTCCAGCCGCGGCAGCTCGAGGCGCGCCGATCCCGCCTGCAGGAGCAACGGGGTTGGGGTGGGGTCAGGCTCCTCGCTGGGCCGCAGTTGCCCCAGCCGCGAGCGCTCCAGCCGATCCCGCAGGGCATCCGTTCGCGTGCCCACCGGTCCGGCGATTGCCAGACAACAGCGCTCCGGCCGGTAGTGGCGCCGGTGGAACAGCGCCATGGCATCGGGCCGGTGGGCCTCCAGGGCCTCCCGTTCCCCCAGGATCGGCAATCCGTAGGCGTGGGATCCGCAGGCCTGGCGCAGCAGCTCCTGGAAGGCCACCTCCTCCGGCTGGTCTTCGCTCTGGGCCAGCTCCTCCAGCACCACCTGCCGCTCCAGGTCAAAGTCGGCGGCGTCGAGGCGCGGCTGCAGCACCAGATCGAGCAGCAGCTCCAGGGCCTCGTCGCTGGCCTCGGGCGGCATCAACACGTGGTAGTGCACATCGTCGAAGCCCGTGGCGGCATTGCTGTTGCCCCCGAGGGCCTCCACCCGGTAATCGAATTCGCCCGCCGCCAACTGGGCGCTGCCCTTGAACACCATGTGCTCGAGAAAGTGCGCGATGCCGGATTCGCTCCTGGATTCGCGGGCACTGCCGGCGCGGCACCAGAAGTCGATGCAGACCACCGGGGCCTGGGGCAAGTCGATCTGCACCACCGCGGCGCCATTGCTCAGGTGCAGCTGCTGCGGATCAGGAAGGGGCTGAACGGCGGCAACGGACTGGGGTGGCAATGGCAGGCTTGGGGGGCTGGGCGCATTCTGCTGGCAGGATCAGCAGCGTGTCGCCGCGGCATCCGCCATGAGTTCCGCCGCCCTCGGCATCCACCCGCTGGTGGATGCGCTCGCCGATCGCGTTCGCCTGTGCTGGTCCCAGCTGCCGGAGCTCGAACCCCTCGCGCTGGACCCGGAGCTGGAGGCCATCAGCGGCAGCCTGGATGGCGAAGATCTGTTCATCCGCAACGAGCTACGCCGCAGCCGCGGGTTGCGCAAACTCCACCTGGAGACAGCCCGCCTGGGGGCGGGTCTGCAGATTCTGCATTGCGTGTTTTTTCCCGATCCCCGCTACGACCTGCCGGTGTTCGGCGCGGACATCGTGGCCGGCCGCGGGGTGGTGTCCGCCGCGATCGTTGACCTGTCGCCCGTGGGGCCCGCCTTGCCGGCGGCGGTGGCGGCGGCCCTGGAGGCCCTGCCGACCCGAACCTTCAGCCAGGAGCGCGAGCTGCCGGCCTGGGGCACGATCTTTTCCCCCCATGTTCGCTTTGTGCGCCCCAGCGATGCCGCTGAGGAGGAGCAGTTTGTGGCGCTGGTGGGGGATGTGCTCGATGTGATCGCCGCTGCGAGCCGCACGGCGCCGGCGCAGCCCAGTGATCACCCCGATACCGTGGATCGGCATCGGGGTCAGCTCTCCTATTGCCAGCAGCAGAAACGCAACGACAAGACGCGCCGGGTGCTGGAGAAGGCCTTCAACCCCGCGTGGGCCGACCGCTACATCGAACACCTGTTGTTCGACGACCCGCTGCCGCCCTGTTGATGGCGCGTCTCACCGCTCGGCCGTGGCTGCTGGTGGGCGGCGGTTCCCTGCTGTTGGTGCTGGCGGCCCTGGCGTTGCGCCCGAGTCCCAAACCCGCTCCCGCAGCGGTTCCGCCACCGGTGGTGCAGCCCGAGGCCGTCTCGGCCCTGGGGTACCTCGAACCCGCCGGTGAGGTGGTGGAGCTGGCGGCCCCCAGCAGTGGCTTCGCCGGATCGCCACGCCTGAGCCAGCTGTTGGTGCAGGAGGGGCAACGGGTGCGCCGCGGCCAGTTGCTGGCCAGCTTTGACAACCGCCCGCGCCTGCAGGCCGACCTGGCGGCCGTGAATGCCCGGCTGCAGAGCCTGCAGGCCCAGATCCGGTTGCAGCGCCGGGAGGTGGATCGCTATTCCCGCGCCGCCTCCACCGGTGCGGCCTCGCAGGTGTTGCTCGAAGAAAAGCGCGACGAACTGGTGAAATTGGAGGGCCAGTGGCGTGAAGCCCTGGCCCAACGCCAGGGCCTGCAGGTGGATCTCGCCATGAGCGAGCTGCGGGCACCTTTGGAGGCCACGGTGCTCAAGATCCACGCCCAGGTCGGTGAGCGCCCCGGCGCCAAGGGGGTGATGGAGCTGGGTGCCAGCGATCAGATGGAGGCGGTGGCGGAGGTCTACGAGAGCGACATCAACCGGGTGCGCGTAGGCCAACGGGTGAGCCTCACCAGTGAGAACGGAGGCTTCAGTGGCACCCTCCAGGCCCGGGTGCTGCGCATCTCCCCCAAGGTGAGCCAGCGCCAGGTGCTCTCCACCGATCCCACCGGCGACGCCGATGCCCGGGTGGTGGAGGTGCGGTTGGCCCTCGATCCCCAGGCCGCCGCCCGGGTGCGCAACCTGGCCGGTCTGAAGCTGATCGCCCGCTTCACGCCGTGAGCCCGAGGGCCTGGTTGGCGGCCCGCTGGCGGGCCCGGCGCATTCCGCTGGCCTGGTTGCTGCTCACCCGGCAACCGGTGAGGTTGGCTGTGGCCCTGGCGGGCATCAGCTTCGCTGGGATCCTGATGTTCATGCAGCTGGGCTTCCGTGATGGGCTGTTCGACGCCAGCGTCACCATCCACCGGTTGTTTGACGCTGATCTGGTGTTGATCAGCCCCCGCTCCACCAGCTCCGTGAGCATGGCGGGCTTCCCACGCCGCCGCCTCGTGCAAGTGATGGCGTCGCCGGAGGTGGAGGGCATCACCCCCGTGCATTGGAACCTGCTGCTCTGGCGCAATCCCCAGACCCGCGCCACCCGCTCGATCCTGGCCCTCGGTTTTGAGCCGGGTGATCCCCTGTTCACCGACCCCACCCTGGCGCCGAAGGCCCGCCTGCTCAGCCAGAAGGGCCGCGTGCTGTTCGACCAGCAGTCGCGGCCGGAATTCGGGCCGGTGGCGGAGTGGTTCCAGCAGGGCCGCACCGTGGAGAGCGAAATCGCCGGCAAACGGGTGCGCGTGGTGGGCCTGGTGGGTCTGGGCACCTCCTTCGGGGCCGACGGCAACCTGCTCACCAGCAGTGAAACCTTCCTGGAGCTGCTGCCCAACACCCCCCCCGGCAGCATTGAGGTGGGGTTGGTGCGTCTGAAGCCGGGCTCCGATGCGGCCGCCGTCGCCAAGCGCCTGCAGGCGCAGCTGCCCAGCGATGTCACCGTGCTCACCAAGGAGGGCTTCATCGCCTTCGAGCAGAACTACTGGCGCACCAGCACCTCCATCGGCTTCATCTTCAGCCTCGGTGCCGCCATGGGGTTCGTGGTGGGCTGTGTGATCGTTTACCAGGTGCTGTACAGCGATGTCAGCGATCACCTGCCCGAATACGCCACGCTGATGGCCATGGGCTACCGGCTCACCACCCTGTTGGGGGTGGTGGCCCGGGAGGGGTTGTTGTTGGCGGCATTCGGCTACCTGCCCGCCTACGCCGCCGGCCAGGGGCTCTACTGGCTGGTGCGCAGCGCCACCCAATTGCCGGTGGCCATGGACACCACCCGGGCCTTCACGGTGCTCACCATGATCCTGGTGATGTGCATGGCCTCAGCAGCCCTGGCCATGCGGCGCCTGGCGGATGCCGATCCGGCGGAGATTTTCTAAGCCGTGATGCTCACCGCCCAGATGCCCCCTGCCACCACCCCCCACGCCATCGCCCTGGAGGGCCTCAACCACTGGTACGGCAAGGGCGACACCCGCCGCCAGGTGCTGCAGGGCATCGACCTGCAGGTGGCCCCCGGTGAGGTGGTGCTGCTCACCGGACCCTCCGGCTGCGGCAAAACCACCCTGCTCACGCTTGTGGGGGCGCTGCGCCAGGTTCAGGAGGGTTCGGTTCAGGTGCTGGGCTGCGAGTTGGCCGGGGCCAGCCAGCGCCAGCGCCAGCAACTGCGCCGCTCCATCGGCATGATCTTCCAAGGCCACAACCTGCTGCGCTGCCTCACCGCCGAGCAGAACGTGCAGATGGGGGCCGATTTGCTGCCGGGCTTGGGGTACCGCGCCAGGCGCGATCAGGCTAGGGAATGGCTACGGGCGGTGGGGCTCGGGGCTGAGCTTCACAAGCTCCCCCACGACCTCTCCGGCGGCCAGAAGCAGCGGGTGGCGATCGCCCGCGCCCTGGCGGCCCACCCCCGTCTGCTGCTGGCGGACGAACCCACCGCCGCCCTCGATTCCCGCACGGGCCGCGAGGTGGTGGAACTGCTGCAACGGCTGGCCCAGGAGCAGGGCTGCGCCGTGT
>JBIKKZ010000094.1:0-6101 GCA_044360095.1 Vulcanococcus sp.
AGGTTGGCGGTGGTGCTGAGCTGGCGCACCTGTTCCAGGAACATGTCCGGGAACAGTGCATACAGCCCAAGCATCAGGGGGTTGCCCTTGAAGTAGGCCTTGATCGCCCGATCGGCGTTGGCCTTGTAGGCGTCGCTTTCGAGGTAGTCGTTGAAGCGGCCGCCCATGCCCTGGTGCCAGAGCATGGCCTGCATGCAGGCCTCGGCGAACTCCATGTTCACCCGGTCGTGCCAGAGGTGATGGAGCAGCTTGGGCATGCGACCCGTTTCACCCCGCTCCATGAACGCCAGCAGCTCCGGATGGGCCTTCTCGCCACCCCGCCAGATGCGCAGCTTCGACTGCTCACCGGCGTAGCTGTTGGGCAGATCCAGATACTCCTTGGAGATGAAGTACTTGAACGCCGGCAGCGGGTTGAGGAACACCCGCTCGGCGATGTAGAGCAGGTCGCGCCAATAGAAATCCATCGGCACGGCATAGGCCTTGTAGATGCCGATGATCTGCTTGAGGTTTTCGGGGGTGTCGGGCAGCATTGAGCCGCCGGCCTCCAGCCGATGGATCACATCGGCGTAGCGGTGCGTGGAGGGGGGAATCAGCGGAGCCGTGGTGCACTCCGGGGCGAGGCTGGTGGTCATGCGGGGAGCGGCGAAGACGTCAGGGGGGCTGCGGCGGCGATCACGGTGACCGCATCGCTGGAGCGCAGGGCCAGGGGGGCTGTGGCGGTTTCACTGATGCCGGTGAGCAGGGTGGGCCAGATGCCCCCCACCACCACCAGGGCCGTGAGCACCAGGGCCGGCGCCCGCTCCATCCAGGTGGTGCTGGCCCAGTTCGCCGTGGCGTTGTCGAGCCGGCCGAAGCCCACGCGGTTGAACAGCCGCACGGCGTACACCGCCGTGAAGCCGGAGGAGAGCAGGCACACCAGGGTGGGGATCGGGTAGGCCACCCAGCTGCCCTCAAACACCAGCAGCTCCGCCACGAATCCGGCCTGGCCGGGCACCCCGGCGGCCGCCATCAGGGCCAACAGCATCAGCCCCATGGTGAATGGCAACCCCCGCTGCGCATTCAGCAGGCCCGACAGCTCCGGAATCTGAGCCGTGCCGGTTTTGGTTTCCACCAGGCCCACCAGGCAGAACAGCAGGGCGATGATCAGGCCATGGGCCAGGATCTGGGCCATCACCCCCTGCAGGCTCAGGGGTGTGGCCGCCGCCAGGGCCAGCAGCAGGAAGCCCATGTGTCCCAGGGAGCTGTAGGCCACCAGACGGCGCATGTCGAGCTGGGCGATGGCGTTGAGGGCGCCATAGATCGCGCTCACCGCACCGATGGCGGCAATCCAGGGCGACCAATCGCTCCAGGCGTCGGGCAGGAAGCCAATGCCGAAGCGCAGCAGGCCGTAGGCCCCCAGCTTCGACACGGCTCCGCTGAGCAGCATCGCCACCGGCGTGGGGGCCTGGCTGTAGGTGAGCGGCTGCCAGCCATGCAGGGGCACCACCGGCAGCTTGAGGCCAAAGGCCAACAGCACCAGGGCCAGCAGGATGCGCTGCTGATCCGGCGGCAGGGCATGGTGGGCCAGGGCGGCAAAGCTGAAGTCGACGCCGGCGGGGTTGAGCCAGCCGAAGGCGAGCACGGCGCTGAGCAGGGCGATGCCGGACACGGCCCCGTAGATCAGGAAGCGAATGGCAGCCCCGGCGCGGCGGTCACCGCCCCAGATCGCCACCAGCAGGGTGGTGGGGATCAGGATCAGCTCGTAGGCGAGCACAAACAGCAGGGCATTGCGGGCCAAAAACGAGCCCATCAGGCCCACGTTGGTGGCCAGCAGCAATCCGTAAAACAGGCGCGGACGGGATTGCTGCAGGGGCGTGGCCAGTACGGCCATGGCGGTGATCAGGGCCGCCAGCAGCACCAGCGGCAGGCTGAGGCCATCGAGCCCCAGATCCAGGCGCAGCCCCAGCTTCGGCAACCAGCTCAGGGAGAGGTCGGCGGGGGGCTCGCGCCAGGCCACCAAGCCGGTGGCCAGCTGGGCCAGGGCGGCGGCCAGGGCCGTGCGGCGCACCCAGGGGCTCGCCACCGGCAACAGCTGCATGCCGCAGGCGGCGGCCAGGGGAATCAAAACGAGCAGTAGCAACGTCATCGTGCGCTCCAGATCAACGGGCCAAGAGCCAGGCGGACATCACCAGCACCCCCAGCACCAGGGAGAGGGCGTAGGCCTGGGAATTGCCGCTGGTGGTGAAGCTCAGCTGGCGGGCGCCGGCCATGGCGGCACCACCGGTGCCGCTGCTGAAGCCATCCACCAGGGCCTTGTCGCTCCAGGCGCTGAAGCGGGCCAGCCCCACCACCAGCGCCACCACGGTGCGGTGGTAGAAGGCCTCGGTGTGCATGTCCTCCGCCAGCCAGTGCTGGATGCCCCCCAGGCCAGCGGGCAGCTCCGCCAGGGGGTGGGGCCGCAGGTAAAACCACAGCGAACTGCCCGCCCCCACCAGGGTTGACACCACCAGGGGCCAGCCCTGGGGGCCCCAACCCGGCAGGGGGCTGAGCTGGTAGACGCCGAGGTGCACCAACAGCTGCGGGATGTGCAGCACCAGGCCCATCAGCAGCAGGGTGGGCAACACCATCAGCCAGAGCACTTCGGGGGAGCGCACCGTGAACGGCTGGGGCACCCCCCCCCAGATCAGGCCAAACACCCGCATCATCGAGGCGCAGAGCAGGGTGTTGGTGATCAGCACCAGCCCGCCAATCAGCACTGGGGCCTTGCTGGCCAGCGCCAGCTCCAGCAGTTCCCGCAGGGCGGCGAAACCGCCGAAGGGGGGCAGCGCCATCAGGCCGAAGGCCCCCGCCAGGAAGGCCATGCCGATCAACGGCCGGCGGCTCCACAGGCCCCCCAGTTGGGTGAGGTCCTGGGTGACATTGCCGATCACGATGGCGCCCACCGCCATCAGCATCACCGCCATCGGCAGCGGATACACCAGCAGCAGGTGGTCGGCCACATCGATGCCGCCGAGGCCCACCGCCACAAACAGCAGGCCCAGCCAGCTGCTTACCAGGAAGCTCATGGCCCGCTTCACATCGATCTGGCCCAGGGCGATCAGGGCCGCCACCAGGGCGGTGGTGCCGCCCACCACCACCAGCACGCCCTGCACCAGGGGGCTCAGCGCAATCAGGGGCTCCAGCCGCAGCAGCACCCAGGCACCGCCGAGCACCACCACGGAGTTGCGCAGCACCGTGGAGGGCAACGGGCTCTCCATGGCCTCATCCAGCCACAGGTGCAGCGGGATCTGGGCGCACTTGCCCATGGGGCCGGCGATCAGGGCCAGCAGGATCAGCTGGAAGCCGGCGGGCAACGGCTGGCCGTTGTTGGTGAGGTCGGCCGCCCAGCCCTGCAGGCCATGGAAATTCCAGGTGCCGGTGAGCGGCAGCAGGGCGATCACCCCGGCCAGCAGCACGATGTCGCCGATGCGCTTGGTGAGGAAGGCGTCACGGGCCCCCTTCACCACCAGCGATTGGTTGTACCAGGTGCCCACGATCACGTAGGTGCCCACCGTGAGCAGCTCCAGCAGCACGTAGCTGAAGAACACCGAATCGGTGAGCACCAGGGCGCAGAGGCCCGCCTCGAAAAAGCTGAGGCCGCCGAAGAAGCGGGGCCAGCCCCAGTCCATCTCCAGGTAGCCAATCGAGTAGATCTGCACCAGCACGTGCAGGCCGGTGATCACCGTCATGGCGATCAGGGCCGGCTCGCTCACCAGGCCGTCAAAGCCGATGCGCAGGCCGGCGGTGTTGATCCAGGTCCAGCCGAAGCTGGGCGGGGCGTAGATCGCCGAAGCCCCGGCGGCGGAGTTGTTGTGCAGGCTGATCAGGGCCAGCAGGCTGTGGGTGAAGGCCACCGCCACCATCAGCAGGTTGATGTAGCCCGCCGGCCGGGGGCCGCTGCGTTTGATCAACCCCGGCGACCACAGCAGGCTGAAGGCCGATCCCACCAGGGGATAGAGGGGAACCAGCCAGGCCGTTCCAATCCAGGACAAGGGACGTGCACAAATGGTCCGGGAAAGTTAGAGATCCCGGCCTGGCGGTTGGGGGGGATGCCCCGATGCGATGCCGATCGCGGCGGCCAGCCCTACACCGGCAGGTAGTAGCGCACCAGCGTGAACACCCGGTTGCGGTGGGCATCGAGGGCGCGGCGCATGTTCAGCCCGCGCTGGTTCAGCAACAGCTCATCAAAGCGGTAGCGGGGAATCGCCATCGGCATCACGATTGTGAATCGCGTGTCGGGGTGGGCCTTTTCCTCCGCATCCACGAAGTCCACAAACGGATCGATCATCGAGGCGTAGGGGCTGTTCAGCAGCTTCAGCTCCAGCCCCGGTGCATCGCCCACACTGCGCCTCCACTGGCTGCGGATGGCCTCGCGATCCTCCTGCTCAAAACACACCCGCACGGCCACCACCCGGTCCGAAACGCTGCAGGCGTACCGCAGGGCCTCCAGGGTGGGACGGCTCCAGCCGGGCATCCACACGATGCTCTGGTGGCCGAGGAGTTCCGCCCGTTGGGGCAGGCCCACCTCAAGGGGATCGCCCGGTTGCAGGTTGATCGCCTCGTAGACCCGGCGGTAGCGGCGGCGCACCCGCGCCAGCATCCACACCAGCAGCGGAATCGCGATCACCACGGTCCAGGCCCCCTCCTCGAACTTGCTCACCACAATCACCACCAACACCAGGCTGGTGGTGCTGGCGCCGAGGGCGTTCATCAGCATCCGCCCCTGCCAGCTGCCGCCGCGCAGCCGCCACCAATGCACCACCATCCCCGCCTGGGAGAGGGTGAAGGCGCTGAACACCCCCAGGGCATAGAGGTTCACCGCCACGGTGGTGTCGCCCTGGGCGATCAGGATCACCACGCCGGCCGCGATCGCCAGCACCAGGATGCCGTTCTGAAACACGAGCCGATCGCCGATCCAGGCCATCTGGCGTGGCAGGAACCGGTCTTCCGCCAACAGGGCCGCCAGGCGGGGAAAATCGGCGAAGGCGGTGTTGGCCGCCAGAGCCAGGATCAACAGCGTGCTGATCTGCAGGGCCCAGAACAGCGGGCTGCTGGCGCCAAACAGACGCATGCCGATCTGGGCCAGGACCGTGCGATCGGCCTCGGGGGCCACCCCATAGAGAAAGCCCAGACCGCTGACGGTGAGGAACATCAGCGTCAGCATCAGGCCCATCAGCAGCAGGGTGTGGCGGGCCCGCTGGGCGGAGGGTTCCCGGAACACCTTCACCCCATTGGAGATCGCTTCGATGCCCGTCATCGCCGAGCAGCCGGAGCTGAACGCCCGCAGGATCAGAAACAACCCCAGCGGCTCCAGGGCCCGCACCGGCGGCGGCGGGTCCGGCCGCAGGCCATGGGCCGTCACGATGTCGTGCAGGCCAAACAGGGCCAGCAACGCCAGCATCACCACGAAGGCATAGGTGGGGATGGCGAAGGCGCGCCCCGCCTCCCGCACGCCCCGCAGGTTCACCCAGGTCACCACCACCAGCAGCAGCAGCGCCAGGATCGTTTCGTAGGGCAACACCGCCGGGAACAACGAGGAGAGGGCCTGGGTGCCGGCCATCAGGCTCACCGCCGCCGTAAGGATGTAATCCACCAGCAGCGAGGCTGCCGCCACCAGGCTGGGGAGCGTGCCCAGGTTTTCCCGGGCCACCACATAGGAGCCGCCCCCCTGGGGGTAAGCCGTGATGGTCTGCCGGTACGAGAGCACCACGATCGCGATCAGCAGCACGATGGCCACCGTGATCGGCAACGACAGCTCCAGGGCCCGGCTGCCCGCGAGGATCAACACCCCCAGCGAGGCCTCCGTGGCGTAGGCCACCGAGGAGAGGGCATCGGAGCTCAGGATCGGCAGCGCCGCGTAGCTGCCGAGCTTCTCGTTGTCGGCCTGGCGGCGCGCCAGCGGCATGCCCAGCAGCCGCTGCAGGATGGTTTTCAAGGAGGCCTTGGGGGAGCCAAACCTCAACATGGCACGCCAAAACATTGCTGTCCGCACCGCACCGGTGCCATGACAGAGGTGTCGCAACGGGGGAGGTTCCGTGCGCTCCACCCTCAACGGTCTGCTCCAGCAGCTGGTGCAACGCGGC
>JBIKKZ010000095.1:0-6095 GCA_044360095.1 Vulcanococcus sp.
GCAGCAGATCCCGGCGCTTGGCGCCGATGCCGCTCACCTCGCTGAGGTGGCCTTCGGCGGCGGCCACCTGGTCACAGGCGCGGCGCCAGCTGCAGAGCACGCATTTCTTGCGGTCCGCCACCAGCGGTGGTGGCTCGGCTGTGGCCAGATCCTGCTCCAGGCGGCCGAGGGCCTCCTCCAGCTGGCGCGGCAGACCGCCGCTGAGCGGCAGGGTTTCCTGCTGCAGGGCGCGGCCCACCCCGGAGAGCACCAGGCCGCTGCGCACCGCCGTCCCCTGCTCCTCCCCCAACAACTGGCCCCACAGGGTGAGCATCAGCCGGTGCTCACGGGTGGTGCGGCGCCCCTGGCGGAAGATCACCGGCCGGTAGGCGTGCTCACCCCAGCGGCTGCGCCCCTCCACCCGCTGCAGCAGGGGCGGATGGGCCTCCAGGGTCTGACCAGAGTTAGTCAGACCGCGGAGACGCAGCCCCACCACCGCCGGGGCCGCCGCCTGGGCCGCCGCCTCACCCCGCCGGGGGCGCTGCGGAAACAGGCTCGAAAAACTGCGGCGTTGCTCATCGAGCAACAACTCACGGTGCGCCGTCCACTGCCGCTCTGCGGGGTCGCCTTGGCGATCAAGCCAGGCCCGCCGCTTGCAGCGCAACCAGCTGCGCAGCAGCCGGTCGTTGAGCGGGGTTTCAGGGACCACGGGCCTCACCGTAGGCGGCCAGGCGGGTGACCCCGCGCTTGCACAAGGGGGTGGGCCCGCTGCTAGCACCAGCAACAGCACTGCACCGCTAGCCGATGGCTTCCGCACCGCTGCCCCTGGAGGCCAGCCCGATCGCCTTCGGCACCGATGGCTGGCGGGGCATCCTCGGGGTGGACATCACGGTGGAGCGCCTGCTGCCGGTGGCGGCCGCCGCGGCCCGGGAGTTGGAATCCTCCGCTCCGGCAACGCTGCGCAGCCGTGAGGTGGTGATCGGCTACGACCGCCGCTTCCTGGCACCGGAGCTGGCCGAAGCCATCTGCAGCGCCGTGCGCGGCGCCGATCTGGTGCCCGTGCTGGCGGATAGCCCCATTCCAACGCCGGCCGCCAGCTGGGCGGTGGTGGAGCGGGCGGCCCTGGGGGCGCTGGTGATCACCGCCAGCCACAACCCGCCGGAATGGCTGGGGCTGAAGATCAAGGGGCCCTTTGGCGGCTCGGTGGAGGGCGATTTCACCCAGCGGGTGGAGCGGCGCCTGCAGGCCGGGGGCATCACCGTTCCCATCCCCGGGGACACCCTGCGCTTCGACGCCATGGGCACCTACCTGGCGGGGCTCAAGGCCAAGGTGGACACCGCCGCCCTCAGCGCCGGCCTGGAGCGCCTGGGTTGGCAGGTGATCGTGGATCCCATGCACGGCTCGGCCGCCGGCGGCCTCAGCCGGCTGTTGGAGGGGGCCGCCGCCAGCGACCACCTGCGCGAGATCCGCGCCAACCGCGACCCCCTGTTCGGCGGCAACCCGCCCGAACCCCTCGCCCCCTACCTGCAGCAGCTGATCGCCGAGGTGCGCGCCTCCACCCTGGCGGGCCGGCCGGCGGTGGGCATCGTGTTCGACGGCGACGGCGACCGCATCGCCGCCGTGGATGAGCAGGGCCGCTTCTGCAGCACCCAGCTGCTGATGCCGCTGTTCATCGACCACCTGGCCCGGGCCAAGGGCCTGCCGGGCAGCGTGATCAAAACCGTGAGCGGCTCCGACCTGATGCAGCTTGTGGCCGAAGACCTGGGCCGCACGGTGGTGGAGAAGGCGGTGGGCTTCAAGTACATCGCCGCAGAAATGCTGGCCAGCGAGGTGCTGGTGGGCGGCGAGGAATCGGGCGGCGTGGGCTTCGGCGGCCACCTGCCGGAACGCGATGCCTTGTATGCGGCGCTGCTGCTGATCGAGGCGCTGGTGGAGGGCGGCAAACCCCTGGGCGAACGGGTGAGTGAGCTCCAGCAGCGCTGCGGCGGTGCCGCCGCCTACGACCGGCTCGACCTGCGCCTGCGCGACATGGCCACCCGCCAGCGGCTGGAGCAGTTCCTGGCGGCCACGCCCCCCAGTGAGGTGGCCGGCGCCGCGGTGCAGGAGGTGATCACCACCGATGGGGTGAAGCTGCGGCTGGGGCCCAACCACTGGCTGATGCTGCGCTTCTCCGGCACCGAACCGCTGCTGCGGCTCTACTGCGAAGCCCCCAGCGACGCCTGCGTGGGAGAAGTGCTGGCCTGGGCGCGGCAGCTGGCCGAGGGCATCTGATGAAAGGCCCCACGGTGCTGGTGATCGCGAGCGGCAACGCCGGCAAGGTGCGCGAATTCGGGGCGCTACTGGCCGATCAGGGGCTCGAAACGCGCCCCCAGCCGCAGGGGCTGGAGGTGGAGGAAACCGGGGCCACCTTTGCCGAAAACGCCCGCCTCAAGGCCGCGGCCGTGGCGATCGCCACCGGCTGCTGGGCCCTGGCGGATGATTCCGGGCTCAGCGTCGATGGCCTCGGCGGTGCGCCGGGGGTGCATTCGGCCCGCTACGCCAACGGCGACGCCGCCCGCATCGAACGGCTGCTGCAGGAGCTGGCGGCGGCCGGCGCCCTCAGCCCCACCGCCCGCAGCGCTCGGTTCACGGCAGCCCTGGCCCTCGCCAACCCCGCTGGCGAGGTGGTGCTGGAGGTGGAGGGGCACTGCCCGGGCCAGATTCTGGAGGCCCCGCGGGGCACCGGCGGCTTCGGTTACGACCCGGTGTTTTTCGTGCCGGAGGCCGGCCTCACCTTCGCCGAGATGCCCCACAGCCTCAAAGCCCAGCTGGGCCACCGCGGCCGAGCGTTTGCCTTGCTCAAACCACAGCTGCAGGGGTTGATGCAGGGGTAGGGCTGCTCTAACGAAGCCCCAAATCCCCCACGGCTGAACGCCATTCCCCCAGGGTCCAGTCCACACCGCCGCTGAGCAGCATTGGGTCGCTGGCCACCAGGGCCTCCGCCTGGGCGTAACTGGCGCACTCCAACAGCAGCAGGCCGCCGCCCCCGGGCTGGCCATCGCCGTCCACCAGGTAGCCGCTGCTGATGCGCACCCCCTGGTTTCGCAACTGCTCCACCCAGGCGCGATGGGCCTGCAGGTGGGGTTTGAGCTCGGCGTAGGGGCGCAGGAAACGCTCCGTTTTCACAAACCAGGGCATGGGGAAGCGCGCCTCAGACCGCCGCCCAGCTGCCATGCAGGCCGTGGGGCACCGCCAGCGGCAGCTCCAGCACCGCCACTTCCGCCAGGGAGGCGGCATCGAGGATCACCAGGTCACTGGCGCAGCGGGCGCCGTTCCACACCAGGCACAGCACCCAGCCGTCGTCTTCAGCCGTGGCCCCTGGACGGGGCACCATCAACGGCTCACTCACAAAGCCCCGCGGCGCCGCACTCCACACCCGGCGTTCACCGGTGTGCAGATCGAGCTTCTTGATCGCCTGCAGGGGGTCGTTGCCGGTTTCGCGCTCCGCCACCGCCATCCAGGCAAAGCGGGCCGGCAACCCCTCCCGCTCGGGATTGACCATCGCAAATTCACAGCAGCGCTCGCTCAGGCGGGTGGTGGTCACCGTGCCGGCGGCCAGATCGATGCGGCACTGCTCCAGCAGTCCCTCCGGCAGAAGCTCGAAGTTCACGCTGCGGAAATCCTCGTCCGGGCCGATCGAGGGGAAATCGCTGTAGCAGATGCTCTCCACCACCACAGCCTCACCCTCCTCCCAGGCGTTGAGGTGGTGGAACACAAAGCCCTCTGGCGCATCCACGATCCGCGGCGCCTGGCCGGCAAAGGCTCCACCAGCGCGGGGGATCAACCAAAACTTGGCCTGTCCCCCCGGCTGCGACTGCAAACACTGGGCCGCCCCCTTTCGGCCCATCACATAGGGCAGGGGATTGAAGGCGATGGCGTTCTGCAGGAACACCGCCCAGTTGGGGGTGATGGCGAAGTCGTGCAGGAAAGCGAAGCCGTTGAAGCTGTCGCGGCGCTCATGCAACAGGTCGCCAGCCTTGACGCCGCTGGCGGGATCGTCCTCCACGGCGAACTCCATCAGCCGGATGGTGCTGCGGGGGCCGGTCTTGACGCCGAAGGTCACCATCGCCGGCCGGCCGTGGTGGCCGGGATCGAAGCGAGGGTGGGCGCTGAAGGCCTCACCGGGCTTCAGCAAACCATCAAGGCGCGAGAGCCCGCGGGTTTCGAGCGTGTCGGGATCGAGCGCGTGGGGTTCTGCCGCCTCCCACAGGGCCAACAGCTGATCACCGAGGCGCACCACATGGGTGTTGGCGATGTTCTTGAGCCGCAGGTCGAAGGCATTGGCCACGGGGCCGCCAGGCTTCTGGGTGCCAAACACACCGCGGTAGAGAACGCGATCCGCCTGCTCCTCCGCCAGCCAACCCTCTGTGCGCACAAAGCGGTTGCGCAGCTCGGCGCTGCCGCCGCCAAAGCGCAGGGCGGTGATCATGCCGTCGCCATCAAAGGGGTGATGCACCCACTGGCCGCCCCGCTCCAGCCGACCCGGACCGTTGCGGTAGAGCGTGCCCTGCAGCTCCGGCGGAATGGCGCCGCGGACGGCTGTGATCGGCACCCCATCCAGCTCCACGCCCACATTGCGGAAGGCGCTGGCCCAGTCGGCGCGGTCGTAGCCGGTGGCGGGCGCAGTGGCTGTCATGGCGATCGGCGCAGGCGAGCACCGATCATCGCGTAACGGAGTGTTAAGCGCTGATCAGCTCGCGGAGCCAGGCCTCGAATCCCAGCAGCTGGCCCTCCAGCCGCGACCACAGCTCGGTGGCCTGCAGCAGCAAGCGATGCACCTGATCCGCACGCAGCTCATAGGCATAGAGATGACGCACCACGTGGCGAAAGCGCAGCAACTCCGCAAGACCCTCGCGGGTTTGCGAATCAAGCAGGGCCGGCCGCTGCTCGGTTTCCAGCGCCATGCGCTCCAGCAGACGCCGGTGCCAGTCCTGCCCCTGCGGCGGACCACCGTTAAACACCCGCACCACCTGGGTAAAGCAGCGCTCCACCCCGGTGTAGAGGCTCTGCAGACGCAGGGCCGCAGCATCGACGCGCTCGGCCTGCCCCTCCGATTCGTGCCACTGGGGCAGCAGCGCCTGCAAGCTGATCACCAGTTGCGCAAGCTTGCGGCGCTCGATCTGGAGATCGGTGATCAGATCGTCGAGCACCCGCGCACTGGGGGATGGGGAGCTCATCAGGAAACCGCGCGCAAAGCCTCGGCGCGCTCACGGATGCGCTGCTGCCAGTGGGGATCGAGGTCCTCGAGCCGCACCAGATCGATGCCGATCTCACCGCCTTGCAAAGGCTCCAAAAGGGCCATGGCGCTCAGCAGCGCATCTGCCGGCAAGCCTGCAACAGCGAGGTCCACATCGGAGGCCAAGCCAAAACGGCGGTCGTGGAGGGAGCCAAACAGCCAGATGCCCTGCAGATCGGGCCAGCGCTCAAAGAGCCGTTCCGCGGCCACCTGAGCCAGTTGGCGGGCCGCGGCGGCGCGCTCAGCCACCGCAGCGGCCTCGGCGTTGAGGCGCTGCTGCCAGTGGTGCCGTTGCGCCGCGGTGACAGCCATCGATCAGGCCCCAGCCCGCTCCAGCACGCCCTTGCTGCTGGGCACGGCTCCCGCACGGCGCGGATCCACTTCGGTGGCGAGCCGCAACGCCCGAGCGAAGGCCTTGAACCCGGCTTCCACAATGTGGTGCGAATTCACACCGTCCAGCTGGCGCAGGTGCAGAGTCAGGCCGGCGTTGTTGGCCACGGCCACGAAAAACTCCTTCACCAGCTCGGTGTCGTAGCTGCCGATCTTCTGGGCCGGGATCGCCAGGCCGTAGCTGAGGTGGGGGCGGCCGCTGCAGTCGAGCGCCACCTGCACCAGGGCTTCATCAAGGGGCGCCATGAAGTGGCCGAAGCGGTGGATGCCGCGCCGGTCGCCAAGGGCCTGGGCCAGGGCCTGGCCGATGGCGATGCCCACGTCTTCGTTGGTGTGGTGGTCGTCGATGTGGGTGTCGCCCACGGCGTTCACCTCCAGATCAATCAGTCCATGGCTGCTGATCTGGTGGAGCATGTGGTCGAGGAACGGCACGCCGGTGTTGGCCTGGCAG
>JBIKKZ010000004.1:0-19024 GCA_044360095.1 Vulcanococcus sp.
TGGCGCGCATCCTGCGCCATCCCAGGGAGATCGCGCGGTTTGAGAGCGGTGATCTGCTCGTCACCGAACGCACCGATCCCGATTGGGAGCCGATCCTCAAGCGCGCCAGTGGCGTGATCACCAACCCGGGTGGCCGCACCTGCCATGCCGCGATCATTGCCCGTGAAATGGGCATCACCGCCATCGTTGGGGCCGGTGATGCCACGGAGCGCATCAGCGACGGCACCCTGATCACCGCCAGCTGCTGCGAAGGCGATGAAGGGCATGTCTACCGCGGTGCCATCCCCTTCTCCATGGACGAGTGCGACCTCGGCGAGCTGCCCCCCACCCGCACCCAGATCCTGATCAATGTGGGCAATCCAGAGGAGGCGTTCAACCTGGCGGCGATCCCCTGCGATGGGGTGGGCCTGGCGCGGCTGGAATTCATCATCGCCAACCACATCCGCGTGCATCCGATGGCCCTGCTGCGGCCGGAGCGGCTGCAGGATCCGGCTGAGCGCGACGCCATCGCCCAGCTCACCGAGGGCTATGCCCATCCCGGTGACTATTACGTCGACCATCTGGCCCAGGGCATGGGGCGCATCGCCGCGGCCTTCTATCCCAAGCCGGTGATCCTGAGGTTCTCTGATTTCAAGAGCAATGAATACGCCAAGTTGCTCGGCGGCCACTGCTTTGAGCCGCGGGAAGAGAACCCGATGATCGGCTGGCGCGGGGCGTCTCGCTACACCGCCCCTGGCTTCCGTGAGGCGTTTGCGCTGGAGTGCCAGGCCCTGCGGCGGGTGCGGGAGCAGATGGGGCTCACCAATGTGATTCCGATGGTGCCCTTCTGCCGCACCCCGGAGGAGGGGGATCGGGTGTTGGCGGAGATGGCCGGCCAAGGGCTGGTGCGCGGGGAGAAGGGATTGCAGGTGTATGTGATGTGCGAACTGCCCAGCAACGTGATCGCCGCCGAGGCCTTTGCCCAGCGCTTCGATGGCTTCTCCATCGGCTCCAACGACCTCACCCAACTCACCCTCGGGCTCGACCGTGATTCAGCCCTGGTGGCGGAGCTCTTTGATGAACGCCAGGCCGCGGTGGTGAGCCTGATCCAGATGGCCATCCGCACCGCCAAACGCTGCGGCCGCAAGATCGGCATCTGCGGCCAGGCCCCAAGCGATCACCCCGAATTCGCTGCCCTGCTGGTGCGGGAGGGCATCGATTCGATCAGCCTTAACCCCGACGCGGTGCTCACCACCCGCGTGGCGGTGGCCGCCATCGAGGCCGAGCAGATCAGCAGCAGCCCTGCCGCTGCGCCCGCCGGCTCCGCCAACGCTCCATAGGGTCCAGGTAGCAGGCCGGGGGGGTCATGGTGGGGAGTGCTGACATCCCGATTGGCGAGGCGCCCGACGCCCTCGAGCAGGAGCTGCAACGCCATGGCCTGCAGCGCGACGGGCTGATCGAAATCCTCACCGCCGCCCAACGGCAGCACGGCTGGCTCAGCCCAACGGTGCTCACCACCATCGCCAACCGGTTGCAGCTACCCCTGAGCCAGGTGTTGGGCACCGCCAGCTTCTACCACCTGTTTCGCTTCGAACCCCCACCCCCCCATCGCTGCCTGGTGTGCACCGGCACCGCTTGCCACGTGCTCGGTGCTCCATTGCTGCTCGCCGCCCTGCGGCAGGAGCCCCTGCCGGAGCGGGGGATGGAACTGGGCGAGGTGCGCTGCATCGGCAGCTGCAGTGGAGCCCCCCTGGTGGTGATTGATGGGCAGGTGCTCAATCACCAGAGCCCCACCAGTGCCGTGCAAGCGGTGCGCTCCTTTGGCATGGCCCCATCCATGGCCACCACCCAGCCATGACGGCCACGGCGGTACGAATCTGCACGGCCTCGAGCTGCCGCAGCCGCGGCGGCGAAGCGATCCGCGCCGACCTGGCCCCGGTGGCAGCCGGCAGTGGCGGCCAGGTGGAGGTCACGGGGGTGGGCTGCCTGGGCCCCTGCAGCGATGGCCCCCTGATGGCGATCGGGCAACGCCTGTTCAGCCTCGAGGCCCCGGCGCCCGAGCCCCTGGCCCGCAGCCTGCAGCACGCCTTGAACGACAGCACCCTCGAAACATGGCGCCCCCCGGGGTGCCCCTTGATCCCCGCCGATGACGCCTTCCTGCGGTTGCAGCGGCGCCTGGTGCTGGAGCGTTGTGGCGTGATTGACCCCGAATCGATCGAGGCGGCGCTGGCCCATGGCAGCTACCGGCAGCTGCAACGGGTGCTCAACGGCAACACCCCCGCCGCGGTGATCGATGCGGTACGCCGCAGCGGCCTGCGCGGTCGCGGCGGTGCCGGCTACCCCACCGGGCTGAAGTGGGCCACCGTCGCCGCCATGCCCGCCGGCGACAAGGTGGTGGTGTGCAACGCCGATGAAGGTGACCCGGGCGCCTTCATGGATCGCACGGTGATGGAAGGCGATCCCCATCGGCTGTTGGAGGGAATGGCCATCGCCGCCTATGCCATCGGCGCCAGCCGCGGTTTTGTGTATGTGCGGGCGGAATACCCCCTGGCGATCGAGCGCTTGCGCCGTGCCATAGCCGCCGCCCAGGCCAAGCGATGGCTGGGCTCCGCCATCGCCGGCAGCCGGTTTCGCTTCGACGTGGAGATCCGGGTGGGTGCCGGTGCCTACGTGTGCGGCGAAGAAACAGCCCTGATCCATTCGATCGAAGGCGGCCGCGGGGTGCCGCGCCCACGGCCCCCCTACCCCGCTGAGCAAGGGGTGTTTGGGCTGCCCACGTTGATCAACAACGTGGAAACCTTGGCCAATGTGCCGGTGCTGTTGGCGTTAGGCCCGAAGGCCTACCACCCCGGCACCAAGGTGTTCTCCCTCACCGGCCATGTGCGCCGCGGCGGCGTGTTGGAGGTGCCCATGGGCACCAGCCTGCGCACGATCGTGGAGGAGATGGGCGGTGGGGCACCGGCCGGGCGATCGATCAAAGCGGTGCAAACCGGGGGGCCTTCCGGTGGATGTGTGCCCGCCTCCCATCTCGACACCCCCGTGGACTACGAAAGCCTGCGGGCCCTGGGCAGCACCATGGGCTCCGGCGGGATGGTGGTGCTGGATGACACCACCGACATGGTGGATCTGGCCGCGTTCTTCATGGCGTTTTGCCGTGAGGAATCCTGCGGCAAGTGCGTTCCCTGCCGTTGCGGCACGGTGCAACTGGAGCTGCTGTTGCGGAAGCTGCTCGCCCGCCGCGCCCAGCCCGGAGATCTGGAGCAGCTGGAGCAGCTGTGCCACACGGTGCAGCAGGCCAGCCTCTGCGGGCTCGGCCAATGCGCGCCCAACCCGGTGTTCAGCGTCCTGCGCCACTTCCGTTCGGAGCTGGAGGCGTGCCTGCACTGAACATGGGGGTCTGCACACTGCGCATCGACGGCCACGATCTGGCGGTCGCCCATGGGAGCACCGTGCTGGCGGCGGCCCGGGAAGCCGGCATTCCCATCCCCACCCTGTGCCAACGCGAGGGCCTTACAGCTGTGGGCGCTTGCCGCCTATGCGTGGTGGAGATCGAAGGCATGGAGCGCCCCTTGGCCGCCTGCGTCACCGCCGTGGCCGAAGGGATACAGGTGCACACCAGCTCCCCACGGCTGCGGGAGATCCGCCGCACGGTGGTGGAGATGGTGTTCACCGAAGGCAACCATGTGTGTGCCGTGTGCGTGGCCAACGGCGCCTGCGAATTGCAGGATCTGGCGGTGCAGGTGGGGATGGACCACAGCCGGCTGCCTTATCGCTTTCCCAGCCGCAGCGTGGATCTCTCCCATCCCCGCTTCGGGATGGATCACAACCGTTGCGTGCTCTGCACCCGCTGCGTGCGGGTGTGTGCCGAGGTGGAGGGCGCCCACGTGTGGGATGTGGGCTGGCGCGGTGAACACTGCCGAATCATTGCGGGGCTGGATCAGCCCTGGGGTGCGGTGAGCGCGTGCACCCACTGCGGCAAGTGCGTGAACGTGTGCCCCACCGGCGCGCTGTTTCAGCGCTGGGAGCCATGATTGGGCGCCCACGGCTGGCCACCGTTTGGCTCAGTGGCTGCTCCGGCTGCCACATGTCGTTCCTCGACCTTGATCTGTGGCTGCTGGAGCTCGCGCAGCTGGCCGACATCGTTTACAGCCCTGTGGCATCCGATGTGAAGCACTACCCCGAGGCGGTGGACATCGTGTTGGTGGAGGGCGCGGTGGCCACCACCGACAACCTGCAACTGCTGCGGCAGGTGCGCGCCAACAGCCGCACGCTGGTGAGTTTTGGCGATTGCGCCCTCACTGCCAACGTGCCCGGGATGCGCAACCCCATCGCCGAGTCCCAGGCCGTGCTGCATCAGGTCTACGGGGAGCGGCCGCCGGATGCAGATGTGCTGCCGCGGCTGTTGCCTCAGGCCCTCCCGGTGCATGAGCTGGTGCCCGTGGAGGTGTATCTACCGGGTTGCCCGCCATCTGCCGCCGCCATTCGCACCGTGCTGGAGGCCCTGTTGCGCGGTGAGCAGCCCCGGTTGCCCCCGGATCAGATCCGCTTCGGTTGAGCACGGCCCATGGCCCGCACCATCCGCATCGACCCGGTGACCCGCATTGAGGGCCACGCCAAGATTTCGATCCAACTGGATGAGCAGGGCGCCGTGCAAGGCGCCAGCTTCCACGTGGGCGAATTCCGCGGCTTTGAGGCCTTCTGTGTGGGCCGGCCATTCACGGAGATGGCGGCGATCACTGCGCGCATCTGCGGCATCTGCCCGGTGAGCCACCTGCTGGCGGCCGCCCACACGGGCGATCAGCTGCTGGCGGTGTCGATCCCACCGGCGGCGGAGCGGTTGCGGCGGCTGCTCAACCTGGCGCAGATCATCCAATCCCACGCCCTGTCGTTCTTTGTGCTCAGCAGCCCCGATGTTCTGCTGGGTTGGGACTGTGAACCGGAGCGGCGCAACCTGTTCGGTCTGATCGCCGCCGAGCCGGAGCTGGCGCGCGGGGGGATCCGCCTGCGGCAGTTCGGCCAACAGGTGATCGAAGCGCTGGCGGGTCGCCGGATCCATGCCGCCTGGGTGGTGCCAGGCGGGGTGCGCACACCGCTGGCGGCCGAGCAGCGGGATCGGATCCGCGCCGGCATCCCTGAGGCCCTGGCCATCACCCGGCTGGCGCTGGATCGCTTCAAACGGCTCCTCGATCACCACCTGGCCCACGACATCGCCGTGTTTGGCCACTTCCCATCGCTGTTTCTGGCCCTCGGCCGCAGGGATGGGCTCTGGGAGCACAGCAGCTGTTCCCCCTGCAGCGGCCTGCAGCTGATGGCCAGCGATGGCCACCGCTTCGAGCAGGACGTCCCCGGCGATCAACTCGAGCGAATCATCGGCGAGGCCGTGGAGCCCTGGAGCTACCTCAAATCGCCCTACTACCGCGCCCTGGGGCCGCAGGCGGGCAGCTATCGGGTGGGTCCCCTGGCTCGCCTCAACCTCTGCGAGCGCTTCGGCACCCCCCAGGCGGATCAGGAACTGCACGACTACCGCCAGCGGGCCGGGCGGGTGGTGCAGGCCTCCTTCCACTACCACCTGGCTCGGCTGATTGAAATCCTGGCCTGCCTGGAGCAGATGCAGCTGCTGCTCGACGATCCACTGATCACCGCAACGCGGGTTCGCCATCGCGCCAGCCTCAACTGCCATGAGGCGGTGGGGGTGAGCGAGGCGCCGCGGGGCACGTTGTTCCACCACTACCGCGTGGATGCCAACGGCCTGATCGAATCGGTGAATTTGATCATCGCCACCGGCCAGAACAACGCCGCCATGAACCGCACCATCACCCAGATCGCGCAGCACCACATCCAGGGCGGCCAGCTCAGCGAAGCCCTGCTCAACCGCGTGGAGGCGGGGATTCGCTGCTTTGACCCCTGCCTCTCCTGCAGCACCCATGCGGCGGGGCAGATGCCGCTGCAACTGAGCCTGGTATCCGCCGACGGCCGCGTGCTCCAACAGCTGCAACGGCCATGACGGCCGTGGTGATTGGCTACGGCAACCGCCTCCGCCGCGACGATGGCGCCGGCCCGCGCCTGGCGGAGTGGCTGGCCCGTCGCCGCCGCCCGGGGCTGGTGGTGCGGGCCTGCCATCAGCTCACACCCGAGCTGGTGGCGCTGCTGCCTGCGGCCAACCGTGTGCTGTTCATCGATGCGGCCCTAGCACTGGCCGGTCCGCGGTTGCAGCCGCTGCGCCCCGCCCCGCCCCGCGCACCAGAACCCTGCAGCCATGCCCTCACACCCCAGCAGCTGCTGGCCTTGGCTCAGCTGCTGCTCGGCGCCGAGCCGGTGGCGTGGCAGCTGTTGATCCCGGCCCATCAATTGCAGCTCGGCGAAGGCCTCTCCCCCGCCACCGCCGCCGCCTGCCGCGCTGCACGGCCGCTGCTGCGCCGTTGGCTCAAAGGCGATGCATGAGCTGGCCCTGATTCAGGAGCTGTGCGCCTTGGCCCAGGCCGCGGCCGAGCAACAGGGCGCGGCCCGGATCACGCAACTGTGGGTGCAGGTGGGGGATCGCTGCGGTGTGGATGCAGATGCGCTGCGGCTGGCGTTTGCGGTGGTGCAGGAGCAGCACTGTTGGCGGCAGACCCACCTGAACCTGGAGCTGGTGCCCACCCAATGCCGCTGCCACCGCTGCCAGCAGCCCTACCGGCCGGAGGATGTGGTGGCGCTCTGCCCCCATTGCGGCGGGATGGAGTGCGATCGCCTCACGGGCCAGGAGCTCACCTTGGTGGCCGTGGGGGTGGCGTGAATGTGCAACGGCGCCGTGCATCGGCTGGAACTGCAGCAGCGCCTGCTCAGCCGCAACGACCAGAATGCCGCCCGCAACCGCCTGCAGTTTCAGCGGTTGGGGCTGCAGGTGGTGAACCTGCTCTCCGCTCCGGGCTCCGGCAAAACCAGCCTGCTGGAGCAGCTGGCCCGGCGGTGGCCGCGGCCCCCCATCGGCGTGATCGTCGGTGACCTGGCCACCGACCACGACGCCACCCGGCTGCGACAGGCCGGAGCCCGCTCCGTGCAGATCTGCACCGGCGATCGCTGCCACCTGGATGCGGCCATGGTGGAGCGTGCCCTGGCGCAGCTCGAATCCGCTGCCCTGGATCTGCTGGTGATCGAGAACGTGGGCAACCTGGTGTGCCCCACCGCCTTCGACCTGGGCGAACAGCGGCGCGTGGCGGTGCTGGCGGTGACGGAAGGGGAAGACAAACCGTTGAAATACCCGGCGCTGTTCGCCACCGCCGATGCGGTGCTGATCAACAAAAGCGATCTCGCCGATGCGGTGGGATTTGATCGCGCCGCGGCCCACCACAACCTGCGGGCCGTCGCACCCGGGGCGCCGGTGTTTGAGGTGTCGGCGCGTCAGGGCCAGGGCCTGACGGCGTGGATGCAGTGGTTGGAGCAGCCCCATGGCCTCGGCCCCTGATCAACGGTTGCGGCTGCAGCTGCAGGGGCTGGTGCAGGGGGTTGGCTTTCGGCCCCATGTGGCGCGCCTGGCCTCAGCGCTGCAGCTGAGTGGATGGGTGGCCAATGGCAACCGCGGGGTGGTGATGGAGCTGCAGGGGGATCGATCTGCCCTGGAGCACCTGCTGGAGCAGCTGCTCCAGCAGCCCCCAATCCGCGCCCGCATTGATCGGCATCAGCACCGCTGGCTCCCCCCGGAGCCCGACCAGGCGCCCGGGATCCGCATCGACCCGCCCCGCACCGAGGGCCCAAGCACCGATGCAGCCCAAGCGTTGTTGGGGCCCGACCTGGCGATCTGCAGCCGCTGTCTGGCGGAGCTGGCCGATCCCCACAATCGCCGCCACCGCTATCCCTTCATCAGCTGCACCGACTGCGGCCCCCGCTACAGCATCCAGCGCTCACTCCCGTTTGAGCGGGCCCACACCAACCTGGTTGCCTTCCCCCCCTGTTCCCACTGCCAACGGGAGTATGGCGACCCCGGCGACCGCCGTTTCCACGCCCAGACGATCAGCTGCCCGCAGTGCGGGCCCCAGCTGCGCTGGAACGGTGAAGCGACCACGGTGGAGGCCGCCATCGCTGCCGCCCACGTGTGCCTGCGGAGGGGAGGACTGCTGGCCCTCCAGGGGGTGGGGGGGTTCCACCTGCTGGCCCGCGCCGATCAGCCGGGGGCGGTGCGGCAATGCCGCCGGCGCAAGGGGCGCCCCGACAAGCCCCTCGCCCTGTTGGCCAGCCGCCCTTGGCTTGAGCGCCATTGCCGCGTCAGACCCCAGGAGCTGGAGCTGTGGCAATCCGCGGCGGCCCCGATCGTGCTGATGCGGCGCCGGCCCTCGGCCCGGGTGGCCGATGCCGTTGCCGGCGACAGCCCCTGGCTGGGGGTGATGCGTGCAAACAGCGGCTTGCAACAGCTGCTGCTGGAGAAGTGCGGTGGAGCCCTGGTGGCCACCAGTGCCAACCGCTCCGGAGAGCCGATCAGCAGTGATGAGCGCAGCGATGGCACGGCGCTGGCGGCCCTGGCCGATGCGGTGCTCAGCCACACCCTGCCGATCCGCAACCCCATCGACGACAGCGTGTTGCGCTGGGCCGCGGGCGCCCCCCTGGTGCTACGGCTGGGCCGGGGTCTCGCCCCCCTCGCCCTGCCGGCCCCAACCACCACCGCTCCAGCGCTGGCCCTCGGTGCCCACAGCAAAGCCAGCCTGGCCCTGCGGCTGGAGGGCCATCGCCTGCTCAGCCCCGACCTGGGCGACCTCAGCGGTGAGCGCTGCTGTGAACGCTTGATGGCCACCGCTGAGGAGTGGTTGGCGCACCATCGGCTTGATCCGAGTGCCATTGCGTCGGATCAACACCCGGCCTACGGCTCCACCCAGCTGGCCCAGGCCCTCAGCCAACACTGGCGGCTGCCCTGGCTCCAGCTGCAGCATCACCGGGCCCACGTGCTGGCGGTGATGGCCGAACACGGGCTCAGCGGGCCGCAGCTGGGGGTGGCCTGGGATGGCTCCGGCCTGGGCGACGACGGCACGCTCTGGGGCGGCGAAGCGCTGCTGGTGGCCACGGCATCCGCCAGCCGGGTGGCCCATCTGCGCCCCTTCCCGCTGCCGGGGGGCAGCCTGGCCATGCGGGAGCCGCGCCGGGCGGCCCTGGGGTTGCTGCTGGCGGCCTGGGGGCTGAACTGGCGGCGGCATGCACCGGCCCTGGCGGAGGCCAGCGGTTGGGCCGGCTGGTCGGCCACCGAGCTGGGGGAGCTGGAGAGCGCCGCACGGGCTGGCCTGCAGAGCCCTCTGTGCTCGAGCATCGGCCGGTTGCTGGATGGGCTGGCGGCGTTGCTCGGGCTGGCGACGTGCAGCAGCTACGAAGCCCAGGCCGCGCAACGGCTGGAGGGGGAAGCCCAACGGCAGTGGGAGCGGCACGGAACCCAGCAACCAGCCAGCCGCTATCACCTACCGCTGCGGCCCAGCCCGGGCGGTGATCCAGCGCACTGGGATTGGCGGCCGCTGTTGCGGCAGGTGCTCCACGACCGCGCCGCGGGGCACAGCACCGGTGCCATGGCGTTGGCCATTCACCGCGCCCTGGCGGAGGCCATCGCCCAGCTGGCGCAGGCCAAGCGGTGCCGACAGCTGGTGCTGGCCGGCGGCTGTTTTCAGAACGCCCTGCTGCTCGAATTGAGCGCGAGCACGTTGGCGGCCCAGGGGTGCCGAGCGCTGTGGTCGCAGCGCTTGCCCAGCAATGACGCCGCAGTGGCGATGGGGCAGCTGTTGGCCGCGGAGAGCCTCCTTACAACAAGGTCAGCCCCACGGGCCCCTCGGCATGTGTCTCGCGGTCGCCGGTGAGCTGATCAGCTGCAACGGGCATCCCGACCCCCTCTGGCGCAGCGGCGATGTCTGCATCGGCGGTGTGCTGCGGGAGGTGAGCCTGGCCTGCGTGCCGGAGGCACGCATCGGGGATCAGGTGCTGGTGCACGTGGGCATGGCCCTCACGGTGCTGGAGCCCGAGCCATGACCACGAGCACCAGCGCCTGGATCGATGGCAACGAAGCGGTGGCACGGGTGGCCTATCGCCTCAGTGAGGTGGTGGCGCTGTACCCGATCACACCGGCCACCCCCATGGGGGAGTGGGTGGATGCCCGGGCCGCAGAGGGCCTGCCCAACCTCTGGGGCCAGGTGCCCGAGGTGATCGAAATGCAGAGCGAGGCCGGCGCGGCGGGGGTGGTGCATGGGGCGCTGCAGGTGGGGGCGCTCACCACCACGTTTTCCGCCTCGCAGGGGCTGCTGTTGATGCTCCCCAACCTCTACCGGATCGCCGGAGAGCTCCACAGCGCTGTGATCCACGTGGCCTCGAGGGCGCTGGCCACATCCGCCCTCTCCATCTTTGGTGACCACAGTGATGTGATGGCGGCGCGCGGCACAGGCTGCGCCCTGCTCTGCTCCAGCTCGGTGCAGGAGTGCGCCGACGGCGCCGCCATCGCCATGGCCGCTTCGCTGCGGGGGCGGGTGCCGGTGCTGCACTTTTTTGATGGCTTTCGCACCTCCCATGAACTGCAGCGGGTGGAGCTGATCAGCGATGCGGTGCTCGAGGCCCTGGTGCCCGCTGACTTGGTGGCGGCCCATCGCCGCCGGGGCCTCAGCCCCGACCATCCGCAATTGGCGGGCAGCAGCCAGAACCCGGATGTCAGTTTTCAGGCGCGGGAGGCGGTGAATCCCTTCAGCGATGCCATGCCGGCCCATGTGCAAGCGGTGATGGATCAATTCGCGACCCTCACCGGTCGCCATTACCACTTGTTCGACTACCACGGCCACCCGGAGGCGGAGCGGGTGCTGGTGCTGATGGGCAGTGGCTGCGAAACCGCCATGGCCACCGCCGACGCCCTCAATGCCCAGGGGGAGCGGGTGGGGCTGCTCAAGGTGCGGCTGTTCCGCCCGTTCGCCGCCCACACCCTGTTGGCCGCGTTACCGCAGAGCACCCGCCGGATCGTAGTGCTGGACCGCTGCAAAGAGCCCGGTAGCCAGGCCGAGCCCCTGCTGCTGGATGTGATGGCGGCCGTTCAGGAGCATTGGCCACAGGCGCAGCGGCCCCTGGTGATCGGTGGCCGCTTCGGGCTTGCCTCCAAGGCGTTCAACCCGGCGATGGTGAAGGCGGTGTTCGACCACCTGGCCCAAAGCGAGCCGCGTTCCCATTTCACGGTGGGGATCGTCGACGACCTCACCCACCACTCCCTGGCGGTGGATCCTTCCTTTGATGTGGAGTCGCCCCAGACCCTGCGGGCTGTGTTTGTGGGGCTTGGCTCCGACGGCACGGTGGGCGCCAACACGCACACCCTGAAGATCGTGGGTGATGCCACCGGCCTGCACGGCCAGGGGGCGTTTGTCTACGACTCCAACAAGGCCGGCACGGTCACCATCTCGCACCTGCGGTTTAGCCCGCAGCCCATCCATGCGGCCCATCTGATTCAACAAGCGCAGCTGCTGGCCTGCCACCACGCCGACCTGTTGGAGCGCCTCGATCTGCTGGGGCTGGCCCAAACCGGTGGGGTGGTGCTGCTGAACACCCCAGGCCCACCGGAGTCGTTTTGGGATCAGCTCCCGGCGGCACTGCAGCGGCAGATCCTGGAGCGGCACCTGCGGCTGTTCGGCGTGGATGCCGCCGCCATTGCCCGCCGCCACGGCCTCGGCGGACGGATCAACACGGTGATGCAGGCCTGCTTCTTCGCCGTCACCGAGTTGATGCCGCTGCCGGCCGCGATGGAGGCCCTGCGGGAGTCGATCCGGCAGCGCTATGGCCGCAAGGGCCAGACGGTGGTGGACGCCAACCTGGCGGCCCTGGAGGCGGCCCCGGCGGCCCTGCGGCCGATCCCCATCGGCACGGCCAAGGCCGAGAGTCCAGCGCCAGCCCCGCCATTGCTCCCCCCCGAGCACGCCCAGCTGCTGCGGCCGCTGCTGCAACACCGCGGCGATCAACTGCCGGTGAGCGCTCTGCCCGCCGATGGCCGTTTCCCCACCGGCACCAGCCAATGGGAGAAGCGCAACATCGGCGAGGAGGTGCCCGTCTGGGAGCCGGATCTCTGCATCCAATGCGGCCAGTGCGTGATGGTGTGCCCCCATGCCGTGATCCGCGCCAAGGTGGTCGATCCGGTGGCGCTGCAGGGGGCACCGGCGGGCTTCCGGCAGGCGCCGGCGCGGGAGCGGGCTTTCCAGGGGGAGGCGTTCACCCTGCAGGTGTCGGTGGAGGACTGCACCGGTTGCCGCCTCTGCGTGGAGGTGTGCCCGGCGCGCGACCAGGGGCAGCCCTCCCGCCAGGCCCTGAACATGGCGCCCCAACGGCCGCTGCGGGAGCAGGGCCAACGCGACTGGGCCTTTTTTCTCCAGCTCCCGGATCTGGATCCGCGCCGCCTCAAGCCGCAGTTGATCCGCCACATGCAATGGCTGCGGCCGCTGTTTGAGTTTCCCGGCGCCTGCGCCGGCTGCGGCGAAACGCCCTACCTGCGGTTGATCAGTCAGCTGTTCGGCGATCGGCTGCTGGTGGCCAATGCCACCGGTTGCTCGTCGATCTACGGCGGCAATCTGCCCACCACACCGTGGTGCACCGATGCGGCGGGCCGCGGCCCGGCCTGGGGCAATTCGCTGTTTGAAGACAATGCCGAATTCGGCCTGGGGTTTCGCCTGGGCCTGGAGCAACGGCGGCGGCGGGCCCAGCAGCTTCTGCAGAGCCTGGCGGATGCCCTGCCCGAGGGCTGGCTCGAGCCGCTGCTGCACGCCAGCCAGGGCGATGCGGCCGAGATCCACGAACAGCGCCAGCGGGTGGAGCAGCTCAAGGGCTGGTTGGCCGGCCAGGGATCCGCCGCCGCCACGGAACTTCGCGACCTCGCCGACGACCTGGTGAAGCGCAGTGTATGGATCGTGGGCGGCGATGGCTGGGCCTACGACATCGGCTTTGGCGGGCTCGACCACGTGCTGGCGGGGCCGCACGACGTGAACGTGCTCGTGCTCGACACCGAGGTGTACTCGAACACCGGCGGCCAACGCTCGAAATCCACCCCGAAAGGGGCCGTGGCCCCCTTCGCCAGCGGCGGCAAGGCCACCGCCAAAAAGGATCTGGGGTTGATGGCGATGACCTACGGCCACGTGTATGTGGCCAGCGTGGCCATGGGCGCCCGCGATGAACACACCCTGCGCTGCCTGCTGGAGGCGGAGGCCTACCCCGGGCCATCGCTGATCCTGGCCTATGCCCACTGCATTGCCCATGGCATCGACATGGGCCAGGGCATGGAGCAGCAGCGGTTGGCGGTGGCCTCCGGGCGCTGGCTGCTGTACCGCTACGACCCGCGCCGCCGGCTGCAGGGGCGTTCACCCCTGGTGATCGATTGCCGCAGCCCGCAGCTGCCCCTGGAGGAGGCGATGGCCACGGAACAGCGCTTCCGGCAGCTGCAGCGCAGCCATCCGGATCGCGCCACCGCCCTCAGCGCGGAAGCCCAGCGGGAGGTGCACGAGCGCTGGCAGCTGCTGCAACGGCTGGCGCAACCACCCCAGCCGCCCACGTGATCGCCCGTTGCCACCAGCTGCTGCACCAGATCGAGCAGACATGCACCCGTCCGTGGACCGTGATGGAGGTGTGTGGCGGCCAGACCCATGCCCTGCTGCGCCATGGCATCGATCAACTGCTGCCCCAGCGAATCCAGCTGATCCATGGCCCCGGCTGCCCGGTGTGCGTCACCGCCCTCAGCCGCATCGATCAGGCACTCGCCCTGGCGGAGCGGCCAACCCATCTGCTCTGCACCTACGGCGACATGCTGCGGGTGCCCGGCAGCGATGGCCGCACCCTGCTGGAGCAACGCAGCCGCGGCGCCGCCGTGCAACTGGTCACATCCCCCCTGGATGTGCTGGCGCTGGCCCGCCAATGGCCCCAGCGGCGGGTGGTGTTCTTTGCCGTGGGCTTTGAAACCACCGCCCCCGCCACGGCACTGTTGGCGCAGCGCGCCCTCGAAGCGCGGCTGTCCAACCTGCGGATCCTGGTGGCCCATGTGCGGGTGGTGCCGGTGTTGGAGCAACTGCTGGCTGAGCCCACCTGCGGGGTGCAGGGGGTGCTGGCGGCGGGCCATGTCTGCACCGTGCTGGGTGAGGAGGGGCTGCCGGCTTTGGCGCAGCGGCACCGGCGGCCCGTGGTGATCACCGGCTTTTCAGCGGAGGAGCTGTTGCGGGGCATCCTGCTGTGCGTGCAACAGCTCGAGGCCGGGAGCCATGGGCTGCAGAACGCCTACCCCAGGGCCGTGCGGGCGGCGGGAAATCCCCAGGCGCGGCAGCGGCTGGAGCAGGTGCTGGAGCCGGTCGACGCCCCCTGGCGCGGCTTCGGGGTGATCCCCGGCGGTGGCTATCGGCTGCGGTCCGCCTACGCGCAGCTGGAAGCCCCGCCAGGGCCAGCACCGGAGCCCATGCCCACAGGGCCGCACACCTGTTGCAGCGCCCAGGTGCTGCGGGGGGCGCTGAAGCCCAGCCAGTGCCCCAGCTTCGCCAGCCCCTGCAGCCCGGAGCAACCCTTGGGTGCCCCCATGGTGTCGAGCGAGGGGGCATGCGCGGCCTACTACCGCTACGGGCGCTAGGCAATGGCGGGGCAGGGCGAGCGCTGCATTCAACTGGCCCATGGGGGCGGCGGTGCCCTCAGCCAACGGTTGGTGCGCCACTGGCTGGTGCCGGCCCTGGGGGGCCAGGGCGGCGCCCTGCATGATGCAGCCACGCTCGAGGCTCCGGGTCGCCGGCTGGCGGTGAGCACCGATTCCTATGTGGTGCATCCACTTGAGTTCGCCGGTGGAGACATCGGCCGGCTGGCGGTGTTGGGCAGCCTCAACGACCTGGCCATGGCCGGGGCGCGCCCCCTGGCCCTCAGCCTGGGGTTGATCCTGGAGGAGGGGTTGCCGCTGGCCACCCTGGAGCGGGTGGTGGCCTCGATCCGCCTGGCCTGCGAGCAGAGCGCGGTGGCCGTGATCACCGGCGACACCAAGGTGGTGGAGCGGGGCAAGGCCGATGGGCTGTTCATCAACACCACGGCCATTGGCCTGGTGGAGCACACCCTGGAGCTGTCTCCCCTGGCGGTGCAGCCCGGCGATGCGGTGCTGGTGAGCGGTGACCTCGGTCGCCATGGGCTGGCGATCCTGGCGGCCCGCCCCGAACTGGGGTTTCGCACCGGCACCGGCAGTGATCTGGCCCCCCTGCAACCCTCGGTGCAGCGGCTGCTGGCCGCCGGGCTGCGGTTGCATTGCCTGCGGGATCTCACCCGGGGTGGATTGGGGGGGGCCATCGATGAGATCGCCCGAGATGCGGGCTGTGTGATCGAGCTCGAGGAGCCCGCCATCCCCCATCACCCCGCGGTGGCGGGCGCCTGTGCCCTGCTGGGGCTCGAGGCCCTCACCATGGCCAATGAGGGGCGGATGCTGGTGATCTGCCCAGCCAACCAAGCCGAGCAGGCCCTGGCGATGCTGCAGGCCGACAACCCGCTGGCCAGCCGCATTGGCACCGTGCAACGCCGCATCGATGCCAACGCCCCCTTGGAGGGGCTGCACCCGGTGAAGCTGCGCAATGCGCTTGGGGTGTTGCGCCCTTTGGATGTGGGCCAGGGGGAGCAGTTGCCGCGGATTTGCTGAGCGCAGCGCCGGGGAAGCTCCATAGCGTCGGGCTGGAACCCTTCGCGGCGGGCGTGGCCATGCAACAGCAACACCAACGCACCCTGGAGGCGCTGTTTTCCCATCCGATCACCCACAACCTGCGCCGGGCGGCCGTGGAGGCCTTGCTCGTGCACCTGGGTGCCTCGGTGGAGCGGTTGTCGGACCATCGGCTCCGCATCCAGCTCCCCCATGGGGATCTGCTGCTGTTGCATGCCCCCTCAGGGCCGCAAGATCCCAACCTCGATGAGGAGGCCATCCTGCGGCTACGGCACTGGCTGCAGGTGGCCGGCATCACCCCGGAGCACCCCAACGCTCCGCAGCCCACGCTGCGGGGGGAGCAGGCCCGCCGGCTGGTGATCCAGCTCGACCACGCCGCCGCCCATCTGTGGTGGCTGAAGGGGAGCACGGTGGAGCGCGCCGAGCTCAAACCCCACGGCCTGTGGAGCACGGGCCAGCGGCTCAGCCACCGCCACGACCGCGACATCGCCGGCCAGCGGGCACCTTTGGATCACAGCTTCCTGGCGGGGATCAGTGAAGCGGTGGGCCAGGCCGACCGTGTGTTGCTGCTGGGCCATGGCCATGGCCAGAGCGATCTGCGCCAGCAGCTGCGGGAGCACCTGCAGCGCCACCATCCGCAGTGGCTGGAGCGGCTGGAGAGCGCCGCGGTCGACGACCGCGCCTGCAGCGAAGGGGAATTGCTGGCGGTGGCCCGTGCCCATTTCGGCAATGCGCCCCATCGCCACGCCCTCAATCCCTAGCCAGCCCACTCACGCCTGCCACCAGCGCCAGGTTTCCAGGTTGAGCAGCCCGCCCACCAGGGTGAGCGCCACCATCAGCAACACCTGATCGCCGCGGGAATCGGGGATGCGGATGTCGGCGATCAGGTGCACCACGTTGGTGGCGCTGTAGAGCAGGCTCAGGGCAAACTGGGCGGCCCGCCATCCCACGGCAGCACTCCAACCCGCCGGTGCCGTTGCGGCATGCACGGCGAGCAGCAGCGCCCAAACCGGAAACAACACGTACACCAGCATCGCCAGGAACAACCGTGGCAATTGGCGGGCGGGCACCTGGCTCTGGATCTCCACCGAGGCGCCGTGGAACAGGGGCATCAGCCCCAGCTCCACGTGAAACAGCATCAACAGCAGCCAGGCCCCCCAGAGGGCGGCCACACGCAGGGCGGGCCCGATCGCATCCATGGCATGGGAGCACTTTCCCCCAGTCTTTGGCGTTTGCGCCAGGCACCCCCGCAGCAACTGCTGCAGATCCACCGCAATCCAGCATGGGGGTGGTGGCAGAGCAATCCACGGCTGGGGATGCCCCATGGGCCCCCTGTGGTGATGCCATTGGCTCAGGCGGCCGCCAGCTGCGTGAGCCAGTGGGCCACCCCGGCGGGGCCGCTGAGGCGGTAGGTGGCGGCGCTGTCGAGGTCGGCCGGGCCCACCCGCACCCCCACCACCCCGGGCCAGAGGCGGAACACATCTTCATCGGTGTCGTCGTCACCGAAATACAGCCGCAGGGGCTCCTCCCCGGAGCCCGCCAGCCACAGGCCCCGCCGTCGGGCTTCGGCCTCCAGCCATTGCACCGCTGTGGCTTTGGTGTGCGGGATCGCCGGCCTGATCTCCAACACCAACCGCCCGCGGCGCAGCACAAACTGCCCCTCCGCATGGATCTGCTCCAGCAACGGCATCAGGTGCAGCGCCAACGGTTGCCGTTGTGCAGCCGCCAAACCACGGGTGTGGAGGCTGAGGCTCAGGCCCTTGTGCTCCAACCAGGCTCCGGGCCAGCCCTGCAAGGCATCCTGCAGGCGCTCGGCCACAGCATTGAGGGCGGGGATCAGCGCGCGCGCGCGCGGTTCACACCAGAGCTGGCCATGGCAGGCGATCTCCAAGCCGTGATTGCCTGCAAGGCTTAGATCGTCGGCAGCAGCCCCGAGGCGTTGGCGCAGATCCTCCAGGCTGCGGCCACTGATCACCGCCAGATCGATCGGCGGGTGGTGCCGGCCATCCCCGAGCTGGCGCAGGGTGGCGCCGAGGGCGGGGCTGAGCTGGCAGCGGCTCGGGTCGGTGCGAATGGGCACCAGCGTGCCGTCAAAATCCAGATACAGCAGCACCGCCGTGGCGCGCCGAACGGCTGCGATCAGGGCCCGCTGCGGCAGTGGTGTGGGCAAAGCCCCCTCCACTCAGGCGGCCTCCAACAGAAACCAGAGCGATTCGTAGGGGGCCAGGTTGAGGAAATAGGGCTCGCTGGTGATCGCCGGGAAACCGTGGTTCCCGCTCACATGGACGGGCCGCATGCCCCAATGGTCTGCCAGTTCAAGGTGCACGGGCTGCACGGTGGCGGAGAGGTTGTGCACCAGCAAGGCTGTGGTGCTGCGGTGGCTGCGTTGAAACGCCACCACGCTGCGATTGCTGACCTTGAGGAAGTGAATGTCGCCGCGGCTGAACACGGCGTGGCTGCGGCGCATCCGCAGCTGGTGGCGCATCCAGTGCAACAGCGACGCTGGGGAGCGCAGTTGCGCTTCCACATTCACGGCCTGGTAGTGATCGAGGGGGTCTGCGAGAACCGGCTGATAGAGCCTTGATGGATCAGCGCTGGAGAAGCCGGCATTGCGATCATCCGACCACTGCATGGGTGTGCGCACGCCGTTGCGATCACCGAGGTAGATGTTGTCGCCCATGCCGATCTCATCGCCGTAATAGATCACAGGCGAGCCAGGCAGACTAAGCAGCAAGCTGTAGAGCAATTCAATCCGCCGGCGATCGTGATCAACCAGGGGGGCCAGCCGCCTTCGAATGCCGAGGTTGATCTTCATGCGCGGGTCCCGCGCGTATTCGCTGTAGAGGTAATCCCGGTCTGAATCGGTCACCATTTCGAGGGTGAGCTCGTCGTGGTTGCGCAAAAACGTGGCCCACTGGCAGCCCGCAGGGATCGCGGGAAGGCTCTCAATGCAATCGATCAATGGCCGACTGTCTTCACGCCGAACGGCCAAAAACAAGCGTGGCATCAACGGGAAGTTGAAGGCCATGTGGAATTCATCCCCCTGGCCGAAGTAGGGCACCAGGTCGTCGGGCCATTGGTTGGCCTCGGCCAGCAGGATGCGCCCCGGGTACTCCTGGTCGATGAGCTGGCGCATGCGCCGGCAGAAGGCATGCGTTTCAGGCAGGTTTTCGCAGTTGGTGCCCTCGCGCTCAAACAGATAGGGCACCGCATCAACGCGGAAACCATCGATGCCCAGGTCGAGCCAGAAGCGCATCACATCGAGGATCGCCTCCTGCACCGGTGGATGGTCGTAGTTGAGATCGGGTTGGTGGCTGAAGAAACGGTGCCAGTAGTAGCGCTTGGCCTGGTGGTCCCAGGCCCAGTTGGAATGCTCCGTATCGCTGAAGATCACCCGCGCCTGCGGATAGCGATCATCGCGAT
>JBIKKZ010000096.1:0-6045 GCA_044360095.1 Vulcanococcus sp.
AGGCTGATAAGTTCTGGCCAGGACGCTGCCGCAGCGGGGTCCACACCGGGGAATTAGCTCAGCTGGTAGAGCGCTGCGATCGCACCGCAGAGGTCAGGGGTTCGAGTCCCCTATTCTCCATCCACCTTCCAGCCCAGGTCAGCACACAAGGGATTGGCCATGGAATGGAGCGCCGAGGCGGAAAGCAAGCTCAAGGACGTGCCCTTCTTTGTGCGGCCGGCCGTGCGCAAACGCATCGAAAAGCTGGCCAGCGAGAGCGGTCGCAGCGCCATTGATCTGGCCTTCTTTGATGAGGCGAAAGCCCGATTCGGCCAGAAGTGATGGTGGGGGCCGCGGGGCGATGCGGTAAAAGGGACACAAATCTTCCCGGTTTCCGGTCCAGCAGATGTCGCAGTCGAAGCGCGAGCAGGTGGTGAGCCACCTGCGCTACATCCGCCAGGAGCTGCGTGAGATGCACCAGGGCGTGATGGAAGACGGCCTGCTGCCCGAAGCCGGTGAGGTGCGCGGTGTGATGGCCCAGATGGAGGCCCTGCTGGAGTTGCTGGAAGGCAAAGGCGCCCGTAAGAAAGACAGCGACGGCTGATTGCCTGGTTGAACAGCGTTCCCCCGCCGCAACGAACCCGGCTGCAGAGCAGCCTCGGCGGAGCCTGGCCCCGGCTCGAGCGCTGGGCCGCTAACCCCTGGAGGCGGCTGTCGCTGCTGCTGATCGTGCTGCTGGGGGCCTTCGTGATTGGCAATGCCATCGGCACCCTCACCGGCGCCCGCGCCTTCCTCGACCCCGTGGCGGCGTTGCTGTGTGTGCTGCTGATCGAAGCGGCGATTCGGCTGCGGGGGCCGCTGCGGCGGCGCCAGGGCGACCGCCTGGGGCTGCAGCTGGTGGACATGGCCCGCCTGGGGTTCAGCTACGGGCTGTTGCTGGAGGGCTTCAAGTTGCTCTGAGCGGCAGCGCTTTGAGCCGCTGGGCTTTGGCGCTCAGCGGGCCGCCAGCAGATACAACAACGCCATCCGCACCGGGATGCCGTTGGTCACCTGCTCCTCCACCAGGCAGCGGGCGGGATCTTCCAGCAGGGCGCCACTCAGTTCCACGCCGCGGTTCACCGGGCCGGGGTGCAGCACGGGCACCTCGGCGCCGCAACGCTCCAGCCGGGCATGGGTGAGGCCGTAGTGGCGGTGGTAGCTCTCCAGGCTGGTGAGCAGTTGCTGGGTCATGCGCTCCTTCTGCAGGCGCAGGGTCATCACCGCATCGGCACCGGCGAGGGCCTGATCGAGATCACGCTCGATCCGCACGGCCCCCCGCTGGGCCACCGGATCGCTGGGCTGCCCCGGCGGCGGCGCCGCCACGAATGCCGCAAAGGCCTCCGGCAGCAGGGTGGGGGGGCCGCAGAGCACCACATCGGCGCCGCAGGCGGTGAGGGCCCAGAGGTTGGAGCGGGCCACGCGGGAATGGAGCACATCGCCGACGATCACGATGCGCCGGCCGCGCAGGGCTTCGGGGGTGGGTGCCTCCGGAGCGAAGTGGCGCGCCAGGGTGAACAGATCCAACAGCCCCTGGCTGGGGTGGCTGTGGAGGCCATCGCCGCCGTTGAGCACCGACACCCGCTCGCCGCTGGCGTCGAGGTCGTGGGCAAGGCTGGCGGGCACACCGGTGCAGCGGTGCCGCACCACCAGCAGCTCAGCCCCCATGGCCACGTAGGTGCGGGCGGTGTCGAGCAGGCTTTCGCCCTTGCTCAAGGAGCTGGAGGAGGGGGAAAAGCTCTGCACATCGGCGGACAGCCGCCGGGCCGCCAGCTCGAAGCTGCTGCGGGTGCGGGTGCTGGGCTCAAAAAACAGGGTGGTCACCAGCCGCCCCTGCAGGGCCGGCAGCTTGCGGGCACCACTGGTGGGCATGGCCCGGAAGCGCTGGGCCAGCTCCAGAACGGTGGTGTAGTCCTCAAGCGAGAAGGCCGCCAGATCGAGCACGTGGCGGTGGGTCCAGTCGCTCAAGGCTGCCCGTGGATCACACCCGCAGGCTAGGAGCCCGCGGCGCCGGCGGCCACGGCCCAGGCCTCGGCGGGCCGAGGGGTGCGGTCTCCCGGGGCACGGCGGCTCACACTGCGGCTGTGGCGCAGGTACCAGCGCCAAGGAAGCGCCTGGCCAGCGCTGATGCCGATGCGGGTGGTCTGGATCCGATCCTCGGGGCCCACCGGATGCCACGCAGCCGGCCGCGGTGCCAGCCACACCCCCTGCTCCGGTGCGGCGATCTGGGCGTCATGGCGGCGATCGAGGCCAAAGCGCCGCGCCAACAACGCCGGCCCCGCCGCCACCCGCTCCGGTTCACCCGGCAGGGCCAGCGCCCGCAACAACACCCCGTTGGCCCACTCGGCGCGGCCGGTCACCACGTTCACACAGTGGTGAATCCCATAGCTCACATAGACATAGAAGCGCCCTGGCTCACCAAACAGGGTTTCGATGCTGGGGCTGCGGCGCCGATGCCCGTGGCAGGCGGGCTCGGATTGGCAATACGCCTCCGTTTCCACAATCACGCCCCACAGCAGCTCGCCAGTGGGTTGGCGTTTCACCAGCAGGCAGCCGATCAGCTCGGGGGCGACGACTTCAGCGGGGCGAACGAAAAAGGATTGGGGGAGGCAGCTCGGGGGTGGCGTCATCGGCACCGCAGGCGAGCCAATTGGGGGCACGCCACCCACAATGGGGCGATTGACGCGGTGACGCCATGGATCACAGCTCCGGGTTCACGCTCGCCACAGTGCTGCTGGGCGGCAGCGGCCTGTTCGTGCTGGCCACCCTGTTCTTCGGCACCAAGGGCGGCTACTACGACACCGACGCCTATGACGGCAACGGCACCGCCCACTAGCTCTGGCTGGGCAGCTGCTCCGATTCGGGGCAATCGCCGGTGACCTCAATGTCGTCGGCTTCGGTGGAGCGGCTGAAGTAGGCCAGCCGGGTGCTGACCGCACCGATCGAATCGAGCCGCACGCACTCCTCCCAGCTGTGCAGCTCGTCATCGTCCTCAGCGTCGTAGCGGAGGGTCACCAGATCCCCCTCCAGCTCCACCACCAGGGCTTCCTCGATCCAGCGCTGCTGATCCCGCAGGAACACCCAGATCGGGCGTTGCTCGCACTGGAAGCGGTAGAGCTTGCGCTGCAGCATGGGGCGCCCTCAGGAACCACCTGGTGTTGATCCTAGGGATACTGAGCCCACCTGACGCCGCGCGCCGTTGTGGTTGCCACCAGCTCCAGCATCGCCAGCACCGATCAAATCCGGCTACAGCTGCGCAGCTGGCCGGAGGTGGAGACCTACCTGGAGCGCTGCAAGGGGGTGATTGTGCCCCTGGGCTCCACCGAACAGCACGGCCCCACCGGCGCCATCGGCACCGACGCCCTCACCGCCGAAGCTTTGGCCCTGGAGGTGGGCCGCCGCACCGGGGTGCTGGTGACCCCCGCCCAGGCCTTCGGCATGGCCGAACACCACCTGGGCTTTGCCGGCACCATGAGCCTGCAGCCCGCCACCCTGCTGGCGGTGATCCACGACCTGGTGCTCTCCCTGGCCCGCCATGGCTTTGAGCGCATCTACGTGATCAACGGCCACGGCGGCAACATCGCCACCACCAAGGCGGCCTTTGCCCAGGCCTACGGCACCGCCGCCAGCCGCGGCCTGCCCAACGCAGCCTCCCTGCGCTGCAAGCTGGCCAACTGGTTCATGGCCCCGGAGGCGATGGCACTGGCCCGGAAGCTCTACGGCGAGCGCGAGGGGCACCACGCCACCCCCAGCGAAATCGCCATCACCCTGCAGCTCGAACCCAGCCTGCAGGGCAAACAACGGCCCCTACCCGAGGCGGCACCGGCCGGGCCGATCCATGGCCCAGACGACTTCCGCCGCCGCCACCCCGACGGCCGCATGGGCTCCGACCCCTACCTGGCCACCGCCGAGCATGGCGCCCGCTTCCTGGATGTGGCGGCCACGGCCCTCTCGGCCGATCTGCAGCGCTTCCTTGAGGAGCCCGCCGGCTAAGTTCGCCCCATGAGCAACATCAGCGCCGACGACGTTCGCAAGGTGGCCCAGCTGGCGCGGCTGGAGCTGCCCGACGACAAGATCGCCACCTACACCAGCCAGCTGGAGCGGATCCTCGACTACGTGGATCACCTGCAGGCGGTGGACACCGAGGGCGTTCCCCCCACCACCCGCGCCGTGGAGGTGGTGAATGTGACCCGCGACGACGTGGTGGTGCCCACCGCCGTGCGCGAGCAACTGCTCGATGAGGCCCCCCAGCGCGAGGGCGACTTCTTCCGGGTGCCGAAAATCCTCGCCGACTAGCGCCGCGGTGACACCGCCGTGCGGTGCAGCAGCGAAACGATGTGCCGGCGGGCGCGGAAGCTGGGCAGCAGCGCCGCGATCGGCCTCAGCTTGCTGCGGCGGCGGCGGTGGCTGCGCACGCCGAGCACGATGTCGTAGAGGAAATTGGTGAAATCACTGCGGCTTTCAAACAGCCCGAGCCGCTGCGGTGATCCCTTGGCATCCAGGATTGGCTTTGTGGCGTGGTACGCCGGGCGGTACTCAAACCAGGGAATCGATGGCCACAGGTGGTGCACCAGGTGGTAGTTCTGTCCCATGATCAGCCAGTTCATCAGCCTGCTGGGATAAATGCGGGCGTTGTGCCAGCGGTTGCGAGATTGAAACGGCCGATGCGGCAGGTAATCAAAGAACAGCCCCAGCGTCACGCCCACCATCAGGGCCGGGGCAAACCAGCAATTGAACACAAAGTCGATGAACCCATACTTCACACCGGCCAGCACAATCGCCAAGAAGATGCCGCGGCCAAGGCCCCACTCGAGCAACTCATAACGGCGCCAGAGGCGGCGCTGGAAGAAGAAATATTCGTGATAAAAAAATCGCGGCGCAATCAACCAAAGCGGCCCAAAGGTGCTCACGATGTGATCGGGATCATGTTTGGGATCATTCACATGGGCGTGGTGCTGCAGGTGGACCCGCGTGAACACCGGAAAGCTGAAGCCCAGCAGCAGGGCCGCCCCATGGCCCATGAATGCATTCCAGAAGCGGCTGGGGTGGGCGGCGTTGTGGCAGGCGTCGTGGATCACCGTGCCCTCCAGGTGGAGCGCCAGGAAGCCGGTGGCCAGCAGCAACGGCAGCGGCCATCCCCACGCGAACCAGCCAGCGATGGTGAGGGCCGCCAGGCCATAGCCCCCCAGGAACAGCGCCACGGTGGGGTTCCAGGGCGCGGGGGGATCCAGGTATTGGCGCGGCACAGCGCTCACGGAGGCGCGCAGATCAGCCTGCGCCGCCATCGTGTCTGCCGGCTGAACCAGAGCCTGCGTCATCCCCTGGGCAGCCTCCGCGCGCATCGACGCACCACCTTAAGGACGCAGCCCCTCGGCGCGATGCCCACCGGGGGACTTGAACCCCCACAGCCGAAGCCACTGGAACCTAAACCCAGCGCGTCTACCAATTCCGCCAGGTGGGCAGGGGCGCAACTCTAGGCAGCGCCGCAGAATGGGGTCAACGACGTGCCGGTCCATGGTTGCCAGCCTCAGCGGAACCCTCGCCCTGCTGGTGGGGCTCGCCGTGATGCTCCTGCCGCTGCTGGCGATGGAGCTGAGCCGCCCGCGCGACAGCGTTTGGGGCGCCGTGGTGCTGCTGCTGGGGCTCACCCTGGTGACCAGCGCCGATCGCCTCACCGGCTCACCGATGCTGGCGGTGCTCTGTGGGGGGCTGTTGATCGGCCGCCTCAGCCTGGAGGTGCTGCAGCTGCGCTGGCGCGTGCTCACTCCGGAAGAGCAACAACGCCTGCTCTCGGTGGAGCGCTGGCAAACCAGCCTCAAGGAGCTGGCTGCCACCATCGCCCGTGGGGTGGCCGCCGTGGCCGCCACCAGCACCACCCTGACGGCGGCGCTGCGCCGTGGTGGTGGCGCCAAGCCCACCACAGGCAAACGCTGGGTGCGCGCTGATTCCGAGGCCGCCGGCAGCCCTGCCACCGAAGCCGACACCAGCATCCTGCCCACCGCCGTGGTGAGCTCCTTCGCCGAGATCGAC
>JBIKKZ010000097.1:0-6036 GCA_044360095.1 Vulcanococcus sp.
AGGCGGGGTTGCGGCCCTCGATCTTGGCCAGCACCCGGGCGCCGCAGCCCTCACTCACCCGGTTGAGCTGCACCAGCGGTGTGCGCCCGATCGTGAGGCTGTTGTCGCTGTAGATCGCGGCCATGGGAACAATCACGTGTCATCAGAACAGGCCTGAAGCCAGAGCCTCAGGCCTGTCGTCTAGCGGGCATTGTGCCCACTGTTATGCAGTTGCCTTTCGCGGCAGCTGCAAAACACTATGCCGAGCGCAGCCCACATCAACATGTCAGATCACCATTCGCAACGGTTGATCGGTCGCTGCAGAGGGCTCGAGCCACACATGGGCTAAACGAGCATCACACCGATATTGCGCCAGCTCCAGGGGGCCTTGGTGCTGAAGAAGCTGACCATTTCTGAGCTGCAGCGTGTAACGGGGCAAGTGGCTTTTGATTGCAGACATTGTTCTGTCTCCCAATCAGAATTGGCCGGCTGCAGCAGCCTGCAGTGGAACGAAGAGGTCGTCTTTGCTGACTTGCTGCAGCAGGCCCTCCTGCTTGAAGCGGTTCAGCATTTTCGTCACCGTCACTCGGGTCAAGCCTGAAATATCAGCAAGGGCCTTGTGCGTGAGGTTCATGTCGCGCAACGAGAGCTTGTAGCCCAAGGAATTCACCTGGCCAAAGCGCCGACTGATCAACGTGAGCAACGACAGCAGGCGGTCATCGGCGAGTTTGATCCGATTCACGAAAAAAATCTCCTCGAGATTCTGAATCTGACGTTGCAGCAGCTCTGAGATGTCTTTAGGTGATGGATGGAACTGCTCAACAATCACTGGGGAGATGCACTGGATCTCGATGGGCTTGATCGCGGAGTAGGCGGCGGTGACCCAATCGCCGGGGCCCCAAATCCCCAACACGATGGATTCGCCCTCTTCATCCCAGGCGGAGGTGCGGATGTAGCCGTCTTGGATGCGCCAATTCAGGGCTTCCGGCAGAACATCACCGGGCTGGAGGGTGAGACGGAGTGGTTTTTGCGTAGCGGTGAACATGGTTGTGGAGTGGAGTGTTCATCGAAATGAGGCGGCCGGCGACAATCCCGGCCCAGGGCATTCGGCTGCAACAGCTCATGACCAGCACCCAACTGCCGAAAAGGTAGCACGCAAATCCGGTGGGGTATGCGTGCTTTATGTGCTCTGTGTCACTTTGCCCGTGACCCCCAGGCGCGCGCAGCGCCACTTCGCGCCCCATGGGGGTACTCCGGAGCCAGGCTGCATCAGGCCCTCACGGGCCCCGCCTGCTCAGATGAAATACATGGCCTGGGCTTGCAGAAGCCCATCGCGCCGCTCAATCAGCTGCTGCAGCGTTGTGCTGTCGAGCAGCGCCTGGCGGGCGGCCTGCAATTCCCCGGCCAATCCGTGTAGAACCCGGAACTCGGGGGTCTCCCTGGAAGCCCCATCACGGGCCTGGGGATCCCCTTCCAGGATCTGAATCACGTCGGCCACCTTGATCTCAGAGGGTGAGCGCATGAGCTGATAGCCGCCCTTGGGGCCCCGGATGCTGCGCAGGATCCCGCCACGCCGAAGGCTGGTGAGCATTTGCTCGAGGTAGCGATCGGGAATCGCCTGCCGAGAGGCGATCTCGCCCACCTGCATCACCCCACCACTGGAATACAGCCCAGCCAGTTCAATCAGGGCCACCAGGCCGTATTCGGTCTTCGCGCTGAAGGGCACTGCGGCGCCTGGAGGGTTGGCACTGGGTGGATTGTGGCAGCAAGGGCAGCCCGCGGCGAGAGCAGATCAGGTTCCCGATGGATGTAAGCGGGAATACCCGCGGACGGAGGGGCGCTCATTACGGTTCACCCAGTAACCAATCGGATTACCGTGGTCAACATCGCATTGCTCCGTCCCCGTCGGCTGCTGGCCGGCTCGGCACTGGCCGCCCTCGTGGCGTCGAGCGCAGCTGCACTGGTGCCGTCGCCCGCTCACGCGCAAGCCAAGAAGCGCCAGGAGATCCTGGTGGTGAGCTACGCGGTGACCAAATCCGCCTACGACCGGATCATTCCGCTGTTCCAGGCCGACTGGAAAAAGAAAACCGGCCAGGATGTGGTGATCAAAACCAGCTACGGCGGATCCGGATCCCAGACCCGCGCTGTGATTGATGGTCTCGAGGCCGACGTGGTGGCCCTGGCGATGACCTCCGACGTGGCCAAGATCGAAAAGGCCGGGCTGATCCAGCCGGGCTGGGAGAAGGAGCTGCCCAACAATTCGATCGCCACCAACTCCACCGTGATCTTCATGGTGCGCGGCGGCAACCCCAAGAAGGTCAAAACCTGGGACGACCTCACCAATCCCAATGTGGATGTGATCACGGCCAACCCCAAGACCTCTGGAGGTGCCCGCTGGAATTTCCTGGGTCTTTGGGGCTCGGTGACGGAAAACGGCGGCTCCGAGGAGGCTGCCAAGAAGTACATCGCCTCTGTGCTGCGCAACGTGGATGTGCTGCCCAAGGACGCCCGCGAAGCCACCGACACCTTCGTGAAACGCAAGAAGGGTGACGTGCTGCTCAACTGGGAAACCGAGGGGATCCTGGCCCGCCGCAACGGTGAGTGGACCGTGCCCTACAAGCTCCCGAGCCCCAACGTGCTGACCGAGATGCCGATTGCAGTGGTCGATCGGAACGTCGACAAGAAAGGCACCCGCCAAGTGGCCGAGGCCTTTGCAAGGTTCCTGTGGACCCCTGCGGCCCAGAGGGCCTATGCAGACAACGGGCTTCGCCCTGTGATCCCTGCGCTGAAGGCCTACGCCAGCAGCAAGTTCTTCAGCGGCGTGAAGTTCTTCAAGGTGAGCGATCTGGGCGGCTGGGGTGCCGTGGACAAGAAGTTCTTCGGCAAAGGCGGCACCTGGGATCAGATCTTCCGCAAAACCCGCTGAGCGCTCCGCTCTCCGCAACGGATCCCCTCGAGCCCCGGACACCCGGGGCTTTTGATTGGCCCCTCCCCTTCTGCCCTAGAGTCACCACAGTTGCCTATCGATGAACCGTGGTTAAGGCCATGCGGTGTGCCGTTTCGGGTTCTGCCCTTGCTGGAACTGCCCTTGCGATGGCCCTCGCCGGGCTTTCGGGCTGCTCAGCAACAAAACCCACCGGCCAAGCGGACAATGTGGGGCAGCAGCCCCAGGAACTGCTGCTGGTGAGTTACGCCGTCACCAAAGCGGCCTACGACCGCATCCTGCCGGCCTTCGAGGCGGACTGGAAGGCCAAGACCGGCCAAACCATCAAGGTGAAAAGCAGCTACGGGGGCTCTGGCTCTCAGACCCGCGCGGTGATCGATGGGCTCGAGGCCGATGTGGTGGGTCTGGCCCTGGGCGGAGACGTGCTCAAGATTGAGAAGGCCGGTTTGATCGAACCCGGCTGGCAACAGGAGCTCCCCCACGACTCCACGGTGACCCACTCCGTGGTGGCCTTAATCCCTCGCCAGGGCAATCCCAAGGGCATCCAAGGCTGGAAGGATCTCGGCAAGCCCGGCGTGAAGGTGGTCACCGCAAACCCCAAAACCTCCGGTGGCGCCCGTTGGAATCTGCTGGCCCTGTGGGGATCGGTGACCCAGAGCGGTGGAACAGAAGCTCAGGCCAAGGCATTCCTCGGCACCGTGTACGGCAACGTGGAGAGCCTGCCGCGCGATGCCCGCGAGGCCTCGGATGTGTTCCTCAAGCGGGGGCAGGGGGACGTGCTGCTCAACTACGAGAACGAGGCCATCCAGGCCAGAAAGAGCGGCGAGCTGAAGCAACCGTTCCTCGTGCCTGAGCTCAACATCCGCATCGATGGTCCGATCGCGGTGGTCGACAAGAACGTCGACAAGCACGGCACCCGCAAGGTCGCTGAGGCTCTGGCGTCCTATCTGCAAAGCGACAAAGCCCAGCAGATCTTTGCGGAAGAGGGCTTCCGGCCGGTGAGTGAGAGCGTTTGGTCGAAGGTGAAAGGCCAGTTCGCCAACGCCAAGACCCAGTTCAGCGTGGAGACCTTTGGCGGCTGGAAAGCCGTGAATGCCCGATTCTTTGGGGATGGGGGGATCTGGGATCAGTTGTTCCAGCAGCGGCGCGGCTGATGTGCGAGCTGCTGGCCCTCAGCGCCAACACCCCCACGGACATGCGCTTTTCCTTTCGGGGTCTGGCGCGCCGGGGTGGCGCCACCGGCCAGCACGGGGATGGCTGGGGCCTGGCCAGTTTTGATCCCGATGGGGGTGGCCTGCACATCTACCGGGAACAAACGGCGGCGGCCTTCTCGCCCGTGGCGGCCCAGCTGTCTGATCTGGATCTGAAGTCGCTCTATTCCCTGGCCCACATCCGCAAAGCCACCCAAGGGGTGGTGGCCGTCGAGAACTGCCATCCCTTCCACCGCCGCTGGCATGGGCAGGACTGGGTCTTTGCCCACAACGGAGACATCAAGGCGGAGATCAGCAGCGAGGGCCGCTTTCAACCGGAGGGGAACACCGACAGCGAGGCGGCCTTCTGCCGGATCCTCAACGATCTGGATCAACGGTTTGCCCAGCCTCCCGATGGTCACAGCCTGTTCCCACTGCTCAGCTCCTATTCCTCCGAGCTCGCCAGCCAGGGCATCTTCAATTGCCTGATCAGCAACGGCGAGTGGCTGTACGCGTACGGCGGCACACGCCTCCACACGATCACCCGTCGGGCGCCCTTCACCAAGGCCACCCTGGCCGATGACGATGTCACCGTGGATTTCTCCGCCGTCACCACAGTTCACGATGTGGTCACGATCGTGAGCACCGAACCGCTCACCACAAACGAGCATTGGCGGCAACTGGAGGCCGGCGAAGCTTTGCTGCTTCAGTACGGCGAGGTCATGCAGCGAAGGTTGGATCACTTGGCTCCGCGCCATTCCCATTAAAAAAGCCCCCGGGTCATTCTCCCGGGGGCCAGGGGTGTGTGCCGCCTCAGCTCACTTGTTGGGCTGGGGGGTCATGCGCAGGTAGGGCTTGATCTCGGTGACGCCCTTGGGGAACTTGTTGCGGGCCTCGTCGGTGGGGATCGAGGGCACCACCACGCAGTCGTCGCCGTCCTTCCAGTTCACCGGGGTGGCCACCTGGTGGTGGTCGGTGAGCTGCAGGGAGTCGATCACCCGCAGGATCTCCTGGAAGTTGCGGCCGGTGCTGGCGGGGTAGGTGATCTGCAGGCGCAGCTTTTTGTTGGGGTCGATGATGAACACCGAGCGCACCGTGAGGTTGTTGAGCGAATTGGGGTGGATCATCCCGTAGAGGTCGCTCACCTTCTTGTCCTCATCGGCGAGGATCGGGTAGTCAACCGTGGTGTTCTGCGTTTCGTTGATGTCGCAGATCCAGCCACCGTGGCTTTCGGCGGAATCCACGCTGAGGGCAATGGTTTTCACATTGCGCTTCTCCCATTCGGAGCGCAGCCGCGACACCTCACCCAGCTCGGTGGTGCACACCGGGGTGTAGTCGGCGGGGTGGGAGAACAGCACCACCCAGCTGTCGCCGGCGAAGTCGTAGAGGTTGATCGGACCCAGCTGGGAGTTCTGGGTGAAGTCGGGCACGGTGTCGCCCAGTTGCAGCGCCATGGCGCGGGGAAGGAAGGAGGCCAGATGTTGACATAGCCAGCCGCTCGACTGACGTCAACAGGCCTGTCAGCCGTTGCTGTTGTGCTGTCGGAACAGCCACTGGCGCAGGTGCTCGAGCCCCAGGCCAGCGGTGGCCGACACGAACAGGGCCTGGGGATCCTGGGCGCGGGCCCGCTCCAGGGCCTCGGCGGGGCAGCGGTCGATCTGGTTGCCGATCAGGTGCCGCGGGGCGGCGCTCTCGAGCCCATCGAGGATGGCGTGCACGGTGCGCAGCTGTTCGCCCCAGCCCGGATCGGACAGGTCCACCACCAGCAGCAGCCGCTCCGCCTCAAGGGTTTCTTCGAGGGTGGAGCGGAAGGCCTCCACCAGCGGCGGCGGCAGATCACGGATGAACCCCACGGTGTCGGTGAGCAGCAGCGCCTCCGGCGGGCCGCCGGAGGGGCAGGGGCGCAGCAGGCGCCGCGTGGTG
>JBIKKZ010000098.1:0-6006 GCA_044360095.1 Vulcanococcus sp.
GGCTTCTCCCCATGCGTTTTCGTCCCCTGCTGGCCCTCGTGCTGGCGCTCTGTCTGACCTTCGTCACCGCCTGCAGCGGTGGTGCCAAGGCGGTGGACCGGGCCAACTTGACCTACGACGACATCCACAACACCGGTCTGGCCAACGACTGCCCGACCCTGCCGGATTCGGCCCGCGGCTCCATCAGCCTCGACGCCTCTAGCAAGTACCAGCTGCGCGAAATCTGCATGCACCCCGCTGAGGTGTATGTGAAAGGTGAGCCCGCCAACAAGCGCCAGGAGGCCCAGTTTGTGGCCACCAAGATCCTGACCCGCTTCACGACCAGCCTCGATCAGGTGTACGGCGACCTGGCGGTGACCAGCAACGGCATCAACTTCAAGGAGCAGGGCGGCATCGATTTCCAGATCGTCACCGTGCTGATGCCCGGTGGTGAGGAGGTTCCCTTCACCTTCTCCAGCAAGGATCTGGATGCCACCGCTGACGGCGCCGCCATCAGCACCAGCACCGACCTGAGCGGCAGCTACCGCGTGCCCAGCTACCGCACCTCCAACTTCCTGGACCCCAAGGGCCGTGCCCTCACCACCGGTGTGCAGTACGCCCAGGGTCTGGTGGCCCTCAATGGCCAAGACGACGAGCTGGCCCGTGAGAACAGCAAGCGCTACATCGATGGCGTGGGCGAGATGAACCTCTCGATCACCAAGGTGGATGCCGCCACCGGTGAGTTCGCCGGCGTGTTCACCGCCGTTCAGCCCTCCGACACCGACATGGGCAGCCACGACCCCGTGGACGTGAAGATCACCGGCCAGCTCTACGGCCGCCTGGAGAAGGTTTGATCGCAACTGCCGCCATGGCACCCGGGGGGCTTCGCCCCCCCTTTTTTGTGGGCTAAACGGGCAGGGGCTGGCCAGCGGCGCCGCTCTGGGAGAATCGCCGCCATTGATCGATTCCCGTTCGCCCGCCATGACGAGCACCGCCGCCCCCGCCCGCACCGGCCTGATTGCCCCCCACGGCGGCAGCCTGGTGGACCTGCGGGTGCCGGCGGAGCAGCGCGAGGCCGCCAAGGCGGGCGTGGATCACGTGATCGAGTGCTCCGATCGCAACGCCTGCGATGTGGAGCTGCTGATGGTGGGGGGCTTCTCCCCCCTGCGCGGCTTCATGCACCACGACGACTACCGCTCGGTGGTGGAGAGCAACCGCACCACCAGCGGCCTGTTGTTCGGCCTGCCGATCGTGATGGACACCGACCGCGAGGACATCGCGGTGGGCCACAAGCTGCTGCTCACCTACCGCGGCCAGGAGCTGGCTGTGATGACGGTGGAAAGCAAGTGGGAGCCCGACAAGGCCCGTGAGGCCCTGGGCTGCTACGGCACCTCCTCGATCGAGCACCCGGCGGTGAAGATGATCGCCACCGAGCGTGGCCGCTTCTACCTCGGCGGTGCCATCGCGGGCCTGGAGCTGCCCCGCCGCGTGTTCCCCTGCAAGACCCCCGCGGAGGTGCGCGCCACCCTGCCCGAAGGGCAGGACGTGGTGGCCTTCCAGTGCCGCAACCCCATCCACCGCGCCCACTACGAGCTGTTCACCCGCGCCCTCGACGCCACCAACGTGAGCGAGCAGGGCGTGGTGCTGGTGCACCCCACCTGCGGCCCCACCCAGGACGACGACATCTCCGGTGAGGTGCGCTTCCAGACCTACGAGCGCCTGGCCGCCGAGGTGAACAACCCCCGCATCCGCTGGGCCTACCTGCCCTACTCGATGCACATGGCCGGCCCCCGCGAGGCCCTTCAGCACATGATCATCCGCAAGAACTACGGCTGTACCCACTTCATCATTGGCCGCGACATGGCCGGCTGCAAGAGCTCGGTGAGCGGCGACGACTTCTACGGCCCCTACCAGGCCCAGGACTTCGCCCGCGAGAACGCCCCGGAGCTGGGCATGGAAACCGTGCCCTCCCTCAACCTCGTGTACACCGAGGAGGAGGGCTACGTGACCGCCGAGCACGCCGAGGCCCGTGGCCTGCACGTGAAGAAGCTCAGCGGCACCCAGTTCCGCCAGATGCTGCGCGGCGGCGAGGAGATCCCGGAGTGGTTCGCCTTCCGTAGCGTGGTGGAGGTGCTGCGGGCCGCCGCCTGAGGGCGGTTAACATTCCTTAATCTCATTCACCCACCACTGCGGAGAACCAAGTGAAGAAGCGCTGGCGCAATGCGGGGCTCTACGTGCTCCTGGCGGTGGTGGTGATCGCCGTGGGCACCGCCTTCCTGGATCGCCCCGACCCCGCCAATGCCCCCCGAACGCTGCGGTACAGCGATTTCGTGGAGGCCGTGGAGGGCAATGAGGTGTCGCGGGTCCTGATCGCCCCCGACCGCGGCACTGCCCAGGTCGTGGAGAACAACGGCCAACGCGCTGTGGTCAACCTCGCCCCCGACAAAGACCTGCTGAAGCTGCTGGAGCAGCACAAGGTGGACATCGCGGTGGAGCCCTCCCGCCAGCCCCAGCCCTGGCAGCAGGCGGTGGGCTCGCTGATCTTCCCGCTGCTGCTGCTGGGTGGTTTGTTCTTCCTGCTGCGGCGCGCCCAGGGCGGCGGCGGCAACCCGGCGATGAATTTCGGCAAGAGCAAGGCCCGGGTTCAGATGGAGCCCCAGACCCAGGTGACCTTCGGCGATGTGGCCGGCATCGAAGGCGCCAAGCTCGAGCTCACCGAGGTGGTCGACTTCCTCAAAAACCCCGATCGCTTCACCGCCGTCGGCGCCAAGATCCCCAAAGGGGTGCTGCTGGTGGGTCCCCCCGGCACCGGCAAAACCCTGCTGGCCAAGGCCGTGGCCGGCGAAGCCGGCGTGCCGTTCTTTTCGATCTCCGGTTCGGAGTTTGTGGAGATGTTCGTGGGTGTGGGCGCCAGCCGCGTGCGCGACCTGTTCGAGCAGGCCAAGAAAAACGCCCCCTGCATCGTGTTCATCGATGAGATCGACGCGGTGGGCCGTCAGCGCGGCGCCGGCCTCGGCGGTGGCAACGACGAACGAGAGCAGACCCTCAACCAGCTGCTCACCGAGATGGACGGCTTTGAGGGCAACACCGGCATCATCATCGTGGCCGCCACCAACCGCCCCGATGTGCTGGATGCGGCCCTGATGCGCCCCGGCCGCTTCGACCGGCAGGTGGTGGTGGATCGCCCCGATTACGCCGGTCGTCTCCAGATCCTCGGCGTGCACGCCCGCGGCAAGACCCTTGCCAAGGATGTGGACCTCGACAAGATCGCCCGCCGCACCCCCGGCTACACCGGCGCCGATCTGGCCAACCTGCTCAACGAGGCGGCCATCCTGGCGGCCCGCCGTGAGCTCACCGAAATCTCCATGGATGAGGTGAATGACGCCATTGAGCGCGTGATGGCCGGCCCGGAGAAGAAAGACCGGGTGATGAGCGAGAAGCGCAAGCGCCTGGTGGCGTATCACGAAGCCGGCCATGCCCTGGTGGGCGCCTTGATGCCCGATTACGACCCGGTGCAGAAGATCTCGATCATTCCCCGCGGCAACGCCGGCGGCCTCACCTTCTTCACCCCTTCGGAAGAGCGGATGGAGTCGGGCCTGTACTCCCGCGCCTACCTGCAAAATCAGATGGCCGTGGCCCTGGGCGGCCGCGTGGCTGAGGAGATCGTCTACGGCGACGACGAAGTCACCACCGGTGCCTCCAACGACCTCCAGCAGGTGGCCCGGGTGGCCCGCCAGATGGTCACCCGTTTCGGCATGAGCGATCGGCTGGGCCCCGTGGCCCTGGGCCGCAGCCAAGGGGGCATGTTCCTCGGCCGGGACATCGCCGCCGAGCGCGACTTCTCCGAGGACACCGCCGCCGCCATTGACGAGGAGGTGAGCCAACTGGTGGCTGAGGCCTACAAGCGGGCCACCGCCGTGCTGCAAGGCAACCGCAAGGTGCTCGACGAGTTGGCCGAGCTGCTGGTGGAGCGCGAAACCGTGGACGCCGACGATCTGCAGGAGCTGCTGATCCGAAGCGACGTGCGGGTGGCCGAATACGTCTGACCTTGACGCGCTGCTGAGGGGATTGCGCCGCCAGCCTGTTCTGGCGGTGCTTCGCCCCACCAGCGTTGACGAGGCCCGTGCCCAGTTGCTGCCCCTGCAGCAGCTGGGTTTGTTGCATGTGGAGCTGGCGGTGAGCCTCGAGCCCCACTGGCCGGTGATGGTGCAGCGGTTGGCGCAGGAGTTTCCGGGGCTGCGGCTGGGGGGCGCCTCCGTGCGCTGTGCCGCCGGCCTGGAGGCGGTAGCCGCGGCGGGGTTGGGCTACGCCGTGTCGCCGATCCTGGAGCGCAGCCTGTTGCAGCGCGCCGAGGCCTTGGGGTTGCCGCTGGTGCCGGGGGTGTTCAGCCCCACCGAGGTGGCGGCGGCGGTGCGATGGGGCGCCCGGGCCGTGAAGCTCTACCCGGCCGTGGCATTGCCGCCGGGCTACTGGGCGTCCCTGCGGGGGCCGTTGGGTCCGTTGCCGTTCTGCATTGCGGCGGGGGGGTTGGCGCCCGCGGATGGCGCCCCATGGCTCCAGGCGGGAGTGGATGCCATCGCCCTGGGGGGACAGCTGTTTGAGGCCTCCGCCGCTGGCCCGCAGGTGCATCTGGGGTTGGCGCCGCTGCTGGCATGGCTCCGATCCCGGCCGGATGCCTAGCGCTCCGTTGACGATCCCGGCAAGGGCTCAGCACCGACATTGTTGTCACTTTTGAGATTGCGGTGCTACCCATGAGATAGACGTCATTCCCTGCATGTCTCAACTCACGGTCAAGCTGAGCGACAAGGCCGATGCCCTGATCGCTCAGCTTCAGAAGGAGATCTTCAATCGCCGCCGCAAGAAAGTTTCGGCTTCTGGCGTGGTTGAGACTCTCGTGGAGAGCGGAGCCAAGTCGCAGTCCGACAAGCGCTTCGCCACCTCCTGGAAAAACTTGATCGCCGACATTGAGAAGGCCGCCAAGCTCGCCAACGCCCACGGCAGCAAGCCTTCCAACATCAGCGACGCCGAGTGGGTGCTGATCCTCAGCCACCGCGCCCGCAGCACCGCCGGCAGCAAGCCGGCCGCCAAGAAACCCGCCGCAAAGCGGGTCGCTGCCAAGGCCAAGCCCGCGGCCAAATCGGCCGTCACGGCCAAGCCTGCCGTTAAGGCTGCCGCGACGTCTGCTGTGAAGCCCGCGGCGAAATCCGCCGCCAAACCCGCTGCCAAGCGCGCGGTGGCCAAGGCCAAACCCGCCGCCAAGCGTGTGGTGGCCACAGCGAAATCCGCCGCCAAACCCGCAGCCAAACCCGCCGCCAAACCTGCGGCCAAGCCCGCTGCCAAAGCGCGTCCCGCCGCCAAGGCCCCTGCGCGCAACCCCTTGCGCAAAACCGCAGTGAAGGGCAGCACCGCCGTGAAGCCCGCCACCGCCGCCAAGGCCAAGTCGTCGGGTGGTTCGTCGGTGGCCAAGCGCATGGCCAAGGCGGTGAGCCGCCTCAGCGCCAGCGCGGCGGTGGTGTCGGCCCCCGGCACCAACGGCTCCGGCAGCCTCACCGCGGTGCGCTGAGCCCGTGGGGTCAGTGTCGCCTCGCTACCAGAGGCTGCACTGACCCTGTTGGCGCAGCAGATGGTCGGCCAGCACCAGCGCCACCATCGCCTCCACCATCGGCACGGCCCTGGGCAGCACGCAGGGGTCGTGGCGGCCTTTGGCCTCCAAGGTGGTGGCCTCACCGCGGGCGTTGATCGTTTGTTGGGCCTTGCGGATGGTGGCCGTGGGCTTGAAGCCCACCCGGATCACGATCGGCTCGCCGTTGCTGATGCCCCCTTGAATGCCGCCGGAGTTGTTGGTGGCGGTGTGCAGGCGGCCATCGCCGCTGGGCAGGAAGGCGTCGTTGTGTTCGCTGCCCTTCAGCAGCGTGCCGCCGAAGCCGGAGCCGATCTCAAAGCCCTTGGTGGCCGGCAACGACATCACCGCCTTGGCCAGGTCGGCCTCGAGATTGTCGAACACCGGCATGCCCAGCCCCACCGGCG
>JBIKKZ010000005.1:0-18831 GCA_044360095.1 Vulcanococcus sp.
CCGTGCCGGCTGGTTTCCCGACGGCGGCCGCCTGGAGCATGTGCCCTTTGGCCTGGTGCAGGGGGAGGACGGCAAGAAGCTCAAGACCCGCGCCGGCGACACGGTGCGCCTGCGGGATCTGCTGGACGAGGCGGTGGAGCGCGCTGAGGCCGATCTGCGCCGCCGCCTGGCGGAGGAGGGCCGCAGCGAAGACGAGGCCTTCATCCAGCATGTGGCCACCACCGTGGGCCTGGCGGCCGTGAAATACGCCGACCTCAGCCAGAACCGGATCACCAACTACCAGTTCAGCTTCGATCGGATGCTGGCCCTGCAGGGCAACACCGCCCCCTACCTCCTCTATGCAGTGGTGCGAATCGCCGGCATCGCCCGCAAGGGTGGTGACCTGGCCGGCGGCGAGGCGGCCGATGCACCGCTGACCTTCACCGAGCCCCAGGAGTGGGCCCTGGTGCGGGAGCTGTTGCGGTTTGATGCGGTGATCGCCGAGGTGGAGGAGGAGTTGCTGCCCAATCGCCTCTGCACCTATCTGTTTGAGCTCAGCCAGGTGTTCAACCGCTTCTACGACCAGGTGCCGGTTCTCAAGGCGGAGCCAGCGGCCCGGCCCCCACGCCTGGCGCTCTGCCGTCTGACGGCCGACACCCTCAAACTGGGGCTGGGGCTGCTGGGCATCCCCACCCTTGAGCGGATGTGACGGCAGCGCAGATGGGCGAATCCGGCGGCAACACGTTCCCCCCGGCTCGGCCGGAGGTGGAGGGGCTGCACGCCTACAGCGCCCCCCTGGAGGGCCGGCGCGGCCTGCTGCGGCTTGATTTCAACGAGAACACCGTGGGCCCCAGCCCGCAGGTGGTGGAGGCCCTGCGGGCCATCCCCGCCGACCAGATCGCCATCTACCCCGAATACGACGGCCTGCGCGACGCGGTGGTGGCCAGCCTTCAACGGCCCCTGCAACCCGAGCAGGTGGGTCTGTTCAACGGGGTGGATGCCGCCATTCATGCCGTGTTCCACGCCTATGGCGACCGCGGTGAGACGTTGCTCACCACCTCCCCCACCTTTGGCTACTACACCCCCTGCGCCCAGATGCAGGGCATGGCCATCGAGGCCATCCCCTACGAGGGGGAGGCGTTTGCCTTTCCGTTGGAGGCGATCCGCAGCGCCCTGGCGCGGCGCCCGCGGTTGCTGTTGATCTGCAACCCCAACAACCCCACCGGCACCCGCCTGGCCCCCCGACTGATCCTCGAGCTGGCTACCGGTGCTCCCGACACCCTGGTGGTGGTGGATGAGCTCTATGAGGCCTTCACCGGCGACAGCGTGCTGCCCCTGGCGGATTTCAACGCCACCCCCAACCTGCTGGTGCTGCGCTCGTTGGCCAAAACCGCGGGCCTGGCCGGCCTGCGCATCGGCTTTGCCATCGGCGCGGCCCCGGTGATCGACCGCATCTCCCGCGTCACCGGCCCCTACGACATCAACAGCTTTGCGGTGACGGCCGCCTTTGCCGCCCTGCGCGATCAGGCCTACGTGGATGCCTACGTGGAGGAGGTGTTGCGGGCCCGCCAGTGGATCAGCACCCAGTTGCGGGCCGCCGGCGTGCGCCACCATGTGGATGGGGGCAACTACCTGTTGATCTGGCCCCAGGGCGCCGCGACGGCGGTGGATGCGGCGCTGCGGGCCGAGGGCATCCTGGTGCGCTCGATGGCGGGCAAACCGCTGATCGATGGCGCCCTGCGGGTGAGCCTGGGCACCGTGGAGCAGATGCAGCGCTTCTGGAGCGCCTACGCCGCCATCGAGGGCCTGGGGCCTTAGCGCAGCACGTCGATCTGCAGGCCGTTGCCCAACTTGCCCGGCAGGCTGAGGGTGCGGCCCACCCGCTTCACCGGCGTGCCGGCCATGGCCTTAAGAAACGGTTCCACGCTGGTGAGGTCGCAGGCCTTCGGGGTGGGGCCGCTCACGTATTGCACCGGGATCACCCGCCGGGGGGCGAGCTGCCGCACCACCGCCGCGGCCTCCGGGCCGTCGTACACCTTGGCGCCACCACCCACGCCGATGATCAGCACATCCGGCTTGCCGAGCAGCACCTGGTCCTCAGCGCTGAGCGGAGCGGCGGTGCCCCCGAGGTGGGCAAACTCCAGGCCCCCCTGGCGCCAGCGCCACAGGGTGGCCTTGCCGAAACGGCGGCCGCCGAAGCGGTCATGGGCCACGGCGATCCCTTCGATGCGCAGGCCCGCCAGCCGGTAGGAACCGGGGGCGCTGAGCATGGTGCCGCGGGCCACGGCGGCCCCCTCATCCAGCAAACGGCTGCTGGCCAGGATCACGTTGGCGCTCACCCGCGGTTCCGCCAGGCCGGCGGCGCAGCCCACAGCGCGGAAGGGGTTGATCAGCACGCTGGCACCACCCCCCTGGATCAACAGGGCGCTGTGGCCGTAGCTGGTCACCGTGACGCCGGTGTTGGCTTGGGCCGGAAGCCCGGTGGCCGTCAGGCTGAGCGTCAGGCCGCCCAGGGCTGCCAGGGAGCGGATCGCAAGTGCCATGGTGCAGCGGGTCGCCCGCAGGAGGAAGCGCGTGGGCCGAACCCTAGCCGGCAGTTGTGGTCAGCCCGCCGCCGCCTGGGCCAGGAAATTGCTGAGCAGCTGGTGGCCGCCCTGGGTGAGCACGCTTTCCGGGTGGAACTGCACCCCCTGCAGGTGGGGATGGTCCCGGTGGCGCAGGCCCATCACGGTGCCGTCCTCCAACCAGGCGGTGACCTCCAGGCACTCCGGCAGGCTCTCGCGCTCGGCGATCAGGCTGTGGTAGCGGGTGGCGGTGAGCGGGTTGGGCAGGCCGGCGAACACCCCCTGCCCGGCGTGCAGCACCGGCGAGGTTTTGCCGTGCATCAGCTCCTTGGCCCGCACCACGCGGCCGCCGTACACCTGGGCGATCGACTGGTGCCCCAGGCACACCCCCAGGGTGGGCACGGTGGGGCCCAACTCCCGCAGCACCTCCAGGCACACCCCCGATTGGTCCGGGTCGCCGGGGCCGGGGGAAATCAAGATGGCATCGGGCGCCAGGGCTCTGATCTGTTCCAGGGTCAGGGCGTCGTTGCGCTCCACCCTTAGATCCGCCGTGATCGGATGCTCGGCCGCCAGCTCCCCCAGGTACTGCACCAGGTTGAAGGTGAAGCTGTCGTAGTTGTCGAGAACGAGGAGCATCGGTGGGCCCACCAGGCCCCCATTCAACCGCTCAGGCGCGCCAGCAGGGGGGGCAGCAGCAGCAGGGCGGCGATTAGCACCGAGCTGAGGGCGGCCACCAGCACCGCGGCGGCGGCACAGTCTTTGGCGATGCGCGCCAGGGGGTGAAAGCGCCGGCCGATGGCCAGGTCGACCACCGCTTCGGTGGCGGTGTTGAGCAGCTCCAGCACCAGCACCGCCGCCACCGTGAGCACCAGCACCGCCAGCTGGGCCGTGGGCAGCTGCAGCCACACCCCCAGGGCAAACACCACCGCCCCCATCACCACGTGAATGCGGAAATTGCGCTGGCTGGCGAAGCCATACACCAGCCCCTGGGCGGCATAGCGGAAGCTGGCGGGCAGGTCGCCGGCCACTTGCCACGCCCCCAGGCGGCGCACCTTGGTGCGCAGCTGCCGGTCGAGGCTCTCGCCGCCCTCAGCCATGGCGTCGCCGGCCAGGCGCGGCCTGCGCCGCGCTCCGGAGTTGGGGTCCTGGGGGGCGAGCATGCTCAATGGGCGCCAACCGCAGATTTAGGCGCACCTTACCGCCAGTCCGTGGTGGCGAGAAGCCGTTCCTGACGAGCCAGCATCGCCGCCAGGCTGGCGTCATCGGGGTGATCCCAGCCCAGCAGGTGCAGCAGCCCGTGGCTGGCCAGAAACAGCAGCTCTCGCTCCAGGGGGTGGCCGTGCTCCGAGGCCTGGCGGGCGGCGGTCTCCAGGGAGATCACGATGTCCCCCAGTTCCAGCGGTTCCGGTCCATCGCCCTGCTCAGCCCAGTCGGGCATCGGCATGGCGGGGGCCTGATCGAGGCCGTCGTCCTGGGCGGCGAAGGCCAGCACGTCCGTGGGTCCCGGTTTCTGGCGCCAGTCGGCGTTGAGGGCGGCGATCTCCCCATCCCCCACCAGGCTCAGCCCCAGGCTGTAGGAGGGGGCCCGCAGCGCCGCGGGCAGCTCACCGCTGAGGGCCGCCAGCCAGGTGCTGATCAGCCCATGCCACGGCTCAGCCCCCTGCAGCGGATCGGCCCAGGGGCCGGCGGCCTGGCGCAGGGTCGCCGGCAGCTCCGCATCCGCCTCAAAGGCCAGGTCGAGGTCGGGCGTGGGCATTGGCGCTGGCGGTTCGCTGGCGGTGCCCATGGCTCAGCCCCCGGGCAGCTGGGGCCGCCCCAGCCAGGCCACCAGGGTGATGAAGCCCAGGAACCCCACGGCGGTGAGGCCGAAGTGGAACAGGCTCTGGCGCCCTTTGCGCACCATGTTGCGCATTGCCAGCTTGGTGAAGCTGGGGTTCTCCTGGGGGGCGGCGGGGTCGGGCTGGCTGGAGTCGGGCTCAGTCATCTCCGCCGCCTCCAGCCACCTCCACGCCCGCATGGAGCAGGCTCTGGATGAAGGGGTCCAGGTCGCCGTCCATCACCCCCTGCACGTCGGTGGTTTCGTGCTGGGTGCGCAGGTCTTTCACCATCTGGTACGGGTGGAACACGTAGTTGCGGATCTGGTTGCCCCAGGCCGCCTCCACGATGTCGCCGCGGATGTCGGCGATTTCGGCGGCCCGCTGCTCCTGGGCGATCACCAGCAGCTTGGCCATCAGCAGCGCCATGGCCTTCTCTTTGTTTTGCAGCTGGGAGCGCTCCTGGGTGCAGCGCACGAACAGGCCGGTGGGGATGTGCAGGATGCGCACGGCGGTTTCCACCTTGTTCACGTTCTGGCCGCCGGCGCCGCCGGAGCGGGAGGTGGTGATCTCGAGGTCCTTTTCGGGGATGTCGAGCTTCACCTCCTCCTCGATCTTGGGCATCACCTCCACCCCGGCAAAGCTGGTTTGGCGTTTGTCGTTGGCGTTGAACGGGGAGATGCGCACCAGGCGGTGGGTGCCCTTCTCATTGCGCAGGTAGCCGTAGGCGTAACGGCCCTCGATTTCAATCGTGCAGCTTTTGATGCCCGCCTCTTCCCCCTCGCTGAGTTCGTCCACGGTCACCTTCATGCCGTGGTCCTCCGCCCAGCGTGTGTACATGCGCATCAGCATCAGGGCCCAGTCCTGGGCATCGGTGCCGCCGGCGCCGGCGTTGATCGAGATCACCGCGCCCTCCTTGTCGTAGGGGCCGCTGAGCAGGCGCTCCAGCTCCCAGCGATCCAGATCCGCCCGCAGGGTCTGCAGGGCGCCGTTGGATTCCGCCAGCAGGTCGTCGTCAGGGTCGAGGCCGTAGATCTCCACGGTGGCCTCAGCGTCGGCCACGGCCCCCTGCCAGCGGGCCAGCTGCTCGAGCTGGGCCTTTACCTCATCGAGCTGACGCATCTTGGCCTGGGCCTGCTTCTGGTCATCCCAGAAGTCGGGCTGGGAGGCCAGCTGCTCGAGGTCCTGTTGCCGTGCTTTCAGAGCAGGGACGTCAAAGACAGTCCTGGGCATTGCCCAGGCGGTCAGTGAGCTCGGAGAGGTCGCGCTTGAAATCGGTGAGGTCGAGCACCGGCGGCTGAACGGGGTTGGCTGGGTCGACCGTACTCAACGGACGATGGGGCCCTTTCTAGGATTCGCGCCGATTGCGGTTCGGGCATGGCGGCGACGGTCGAGATCTACACCTGGCGGGCCTGTCCGTTCTGCGTCCGCGCCAAGGGGCTGCTGGACCGCAAGGGGGTGGCCTACACCGAGTTCGCCATCGACGGCGATGAACGGGCCCGTGCCGCCATGGCCGCCAAGAGCGGCGGCCGCCGCAGCGTGCCCCAGGTGTTCATCAACGGCCAGCACGTGGGCGGCTGCGACGACCTGCATGCCCTGGAGCGCAGCGGCCAGTTGGATGCTCTGCTGGGGGCCTGACCTTGACCCTGCCTGAAGCCGGCCGCGAACCACAGCTGTTCGTGATCGATCCGATCGCCCAGCTGCGCCCCACCAAGGACTCCAGCGTGGCCCTGATGCAGGCGGCCCAGCGGGCTGGCCAGCAGGTGTGGGTGTGCACGCCCGCCCAGTTGGCGGTGCGCGACGGCACGGCGGAGGTGCAGGCCCAGCCCATTCGCCTGGCGGAGATTCATCCCACCGCCAGCGGCTGGGAGTTGCCGGAGCCCTGGTTTGAGGCGGCGGAACCGCGCTGGATGCCCCTGGCCAGCTTCCCGCGCGTATGGATGCGCAAGGACCCGCCGGTGGACGAGGCCTACCTCTATGCCACCCACCTGCTGGAGCTGGCGGAGCGGCAGGGGGTGCGGGTGCTCAACCGCCCCGCCTCGCTGCGGGCCTGGAATGAAAAGCTCAGTGCCCTGCGCTGGACCCACCTCATGGCCCCCACCCTGGTGGCCACCCAGGTGGAGGCCCTGGCGGCCTTCGCCGCCGAGCATGGGGAGGTGGTGCTCAAGCCCCTGGGGGGCCGCGCCGGCCAGGGGGTGGTGTTCGCCTCCGCCGCCACGCCCGGCCTGCGGGCCCTGCTGGAGCTGGTGACGGCCATGCAGACCCTGCCGGTGATGGTGCAGGCCTTCCTGCCCGGGGTGAGCCGCGGCGACAAGCGCATCCTGCTGGTGGATGGGGAGCCCCTGGGGGCCGTGAACCGCGTTCCCAGTGGCGGTGAATTTCGCAGCAACCTGGCGGTGGGCGGCCAGCCCGAGGCCACCGAGCTCACCGACCCGGAGCGGGCCATTTGCGCGGCTCTGGCGCCGGCCCTGCGGGCCGAGGGTTTGTTTTTCGTGGGCATCGATGTGATCGATGGCCGCCTCAGTGAGATCAATGTCACCAGCCCCACCGGCATCCGCGAGGTGGAGCGGCTGGGGGGGATTCCCCTGGCGGATCAGCTGATGGAGCGGCTGCTGGCGGCCTGAGGCCCGGTGAGCTGCTGCTGCAGCACCCCCAGCTTGAGGGCCACCTCCGCCAGTTCGCGCTCCACCGCCGAACCGCGCACCAGGCCGGCGCCGGCGGTGAGCTCGAGCCGGCGGCCCTGCAGGCTGCCGCTGCGGATGGCCACCCGCAGTTCGGTGTCGCCCTCGCTGTCGATCCAGCCGATCGGGGCGGCGTAGAAGCCCCGCTCAAACGGCTCCAGGCTGCGCAGGGCAGCCATGGCCTGCCGCCGCGGCAGGCCCGCCACCGCCGGGGTGGGATGCAGCTCCGCCGCCAGGGCCAGGGGCTGCTGATCGCCGAGGGCCGCGGTGATGGGGGTGTGCAGGTGCACCAGTTGCCCGTGGCGGGCCAGGCGGGGATGGCGTGGGCGGCGGGGGCTGAGGCCGCACTGCTGCAGCACCGCCGTGATCGCCTCCACCACCAGTTCGTGTTCGCGCCGGTCCTTGTCCGATTGCAGCAGCGGCGGGGCCTGGGCCCCCACCGGTGCGGTGCCCGCCAGGGCATCGCTGCGCAGCTGCCCCTGGCGCACCGTGAGCAACCGCTCCGGTGAGGCCCCCAGCAGGGCGGGCCCCTCATCCCGTTGCCACAGGAAGCGGCAGCTGCCCGGTTGCCGTTGGCGCAGCTGGGCCAGCAGCTGCAGGGGGTCGAGCGGATGGGCCAGCAGCAGCTGTTGGCGCACCGCCAGCACCAGCTTGCGCAGCTCGCCGCCCTCCACCAGCTCCAGGCCCCGCTCCACCACGGAGCGGTAGCCCCCTTGCCAGCTGGAGCCCTCCAGGATCGCCGGGCCCGGCGCATCCCCTTGGCCGGCGTTGGGGTCGGCGGGCAGCTGGGCCAGCCGCGCCGCCTGCTCCCACAGCTCCTCCGCCAGGCTGCGGGCGCTCACCTCACCCCCCAGGGTGCGCTGCAGCCGTAGCCAGCAGTGCCGCCCCTGGCGGCTCAGCTGCCAGCGGGGCAGCACCGCCTGCACCCCGGGCACCCCCTCCCCCTCCTGCAGGGGGCTGTCGAAAAACGAGAAGGCCAGCAGCACCCGCGGCCGGGCCAGGGGCGGGCAGGCCTGCGGAGCCGCCAGACGACCCAGGCTGATGGCGCTGAAGCGTTGGGCCAGCTCGAAGCGGCGCGGGCCACTGAGCTCCAGGCTGTTGCAGCGTCCGCTGGCCGCCAGGCAGAGGCCGGGGGCGCTGTCCCACAGGAAGCGGAAGCGCTCCCCCTGATCCAGCTGGCTGAGCAGGGCGAGGGGGTCGCGGCCCGCCAGGGGCAGGGCCAGGCTCAGCACCCCATCGCCCTCCAGCTGGCGGGCGCCCTCGCCCGCCGCCGCCAGCAGATCGCTGAAGCTGGTTGTGACGCTGGAGGGGGCCTGCACCCGAAGCGGGCTGAAGCGGCTGCTCAAATGTATGGGTCCTGCCTTGCCGCCCGATGGCTCCGCCCGCGTCCGAGCCCCAGGTCGTCGCAAGCCTTCATGCCGATGGGGCCGCCCGCCGCCGCCTGTGGAAGGCGGCGATCAAATGGCCGATGTACGCCGTGGCGGTGATGCCGGTGCTGTTGGCGGCCGGCTGGCGCTGGGGCCAGGGGCAGCCGGTGCGGCTCGATCAGCTGCTGCTGTTCTTGGTGGCGGCGGTGTTGCTGTTGGCCTGGGAAAACCTGGCCAACGATGTGTTTGACGCCGACACCGGGGTGGATGCCGAGGGCAAGCCCCATTCGCTGGTGAACCTCACCGGCCGGCGCGATCGGGTGGCCTGGCTGGCCAATGGCGCCCTGGCCCTGGGGCTGGCGTTGATGGCCCTGGTGGCCCTGCGCAGCAGTGGCGCGGTGCTGGCCCTGGTGCTCGCCTGCTGCGGCATCGGCTACGCCTACCAGGGCCCACCGCTGCGCCTGGGCTACCGCGGCCTGGGGGAGCCCCTGTGCTGGCTGGCCTTTGGTCCCCTGGCCACCGCGGCGGGTCTGCTGGCCCTGGGGCCCGCCGTCGCGGCGGCGGCGGTGCCCTGGCGCACCGCCGTGGAGCTGGGGGGCGGGCCTGCCCTGGCCACCACCCTGGTGCTGTTCTGCTCCCACTTCCATCAGGTGGAGGAGGACGCCGCCCACGGCAAGCGCTCGCCGGTGGTGCGGCTGGGCACGGCCCGGGCCGCGGCCCTGGTGCCCTGGTTTGTGGCGGGGGCCTTGGCCTTCCAGTGGGCGCCGGTGCTGGCGGGCCACTGGCCGCTCACCGCCCTGTTGGGGGCGGTGGGGCTGCCGCCGGCCCAGCGCCTGATCCGGTTGTTGCGGGAGCACCACCACCAGCCCGAGCGGATCGCGGGCAGCAAGTTTTTGGCGCTGCGCTTCCAGGCACTCAACGGCCTCGGCTTGGCGCTGGGCCTGGCCCTGGGGGCCCGGTTGGGCTGATGCCGGCGCCGGGCCCGCTGCAGCTGCACTGGCGCCCCTACGGCTTCGCCCTGCCCCGTGCCCTGGTCACCAGCCAGGGGGCCTGGAGCCAGCGCAGCGGTTGGCTGCTGCGCCTGGAGGCGGCCGATGGGGCCCTCGGCTGGGGCGAAGCGGTGGCCTGGCCCGGCCAGGGGGCCGCGCTGGCGGCAGCGCTGGAGCGGCTGCCGGGCCGCCTGCAGCGCCGCGAGCTGGAGTCGTGCCTGCCCGGGCTGCCGCTGGCCCTGGCCTGCGCCGTAGGCCTGGCGCTGGCGGAGTGCGATGGCCTGGGCCGGGCGGGTTGGCGGCCGGCACCGCGCTCCGCGGCCCTGCTGCCGGCGGGCCCTGAGGCGCCATTGGCCCTGGCCCCGCTGCTGCAGGGGCCGGCCCCGCTCACCGTGAAGTGGAAGGTGGCGGCCGGCGCCGATGCCGAGGAGCGGCGGCTGTTGGAACAGCTGCTGGCCCTGTTGCCCGCCAGCGGACGCCTGCGGCTGGATGCCAACGGCGGCTGGGACCGGGCCACCGCCAGCGCTTGGGCCGACCGCCTGCGCCATGAACCCCGCCTGGAGTGGCTGGAGCAACCCTTGGCTCCCGGTGATTGGGAGGGGCTGCAGGCCCTGGCCGCCCAGGTGCCGGTGGCCCTGGATGAATCCCTGCGCCACACCCCCAGGCCCCCCCTGGAGCACTGGGGCGGCTGGCAGGTGCGGCGGCCGCTGCTGGAGGGCGACCCGCGGCCGTTGCTGGCCGCCCTGGCGGCGGGCACCCCGCGGCTGATGCTGAGCACCGGCTTTGAAACGGGCATCGGCCGGCGCCTGCTGGAGCATCTGGCGGCCCTTCAGGCCGATGGCCCCACCCCCACCGCCCCGGGGCTGGCCCCCGGCTGGCGGCCCGAAGGCCCGCTGTTTGCGGCCGATCCCCAGCAGGTGTGGGGGGCGGCGGCATGACGGCCCCAGCCCCCCAGCTGGTGGTGGCGGCGGGGGATCGCAGTGCCCTGGCGGAGCAGCTGCTCGCCCTATGGCGGCAGGGGGCCACGGCGGCCATCGCGGTGCCCGAGGAGCTGGGGCCGTTGCGGGCGGCTCTGCCGGCCGCGGTGGATCCCGCCTGGGGGCCGGCGGTGGTGCTGGGCAGCGGCGGCAGCCTGGGGGGCCGCCGCTGGTGCCTGCAGCCCCTGGCCCATCTGCAGGCGGCGGCGGCGGCCACGGCGGCCTGGTTGGGCCAGCAGGGCCTGGATCCGGCCGCCACTGAGCTGTTCAACCCCCTGCCCCTGGCCCACGTGAGCGGCTTGATGCCCCTGGTGCGGGCCCAGGTTTGGGGGGTGCCGCTGCGCTGGCTGGATCCGGCGCTGATGCGCGATCCGCCGCAGCTGCTGGAGCAGGCCCAGCCCTCCCCGGGCCGTCAGCCGCTGCTGTCGCTGGTGCCCACCCAGCTGCAGCGGCTGGTGGAGCGCCCCGAGGGGGTGGATTGGTTGCAGCGCTTTGCGGTGATCTGGGTGGGTGGTGCGGCCCTGCCGGAGGCCCTGGCGGATCACTGCCGCCGGGCCGGCCTGCGGCTGGCCCCCTGCTACGGCAGCACCGAAACGGCTGCCATGGTGGCGGCCCTGCCGCCGCAGCGCTTCCTGGCGGGCGAGGCGGGCTGCGGCGAGGCCCTGCCCCACGCGCGGCTGCGGCTCCAGCCCGGCGGCGGAGCCCTGGAGATCCAGGCCAGCAGCCTGGCCCTGGGAACCCTGGAGGCGGGCCGGCTGCAGCCGCTGCCGCTGCAGCAGGGGTGGTGGTGCAGCGGCGACCGGGCAGTGCTCGGCCCAGCGGGCCTCACCGTGCTCGGGCGGCTGGATGGGGCAATCCAGAGCGGTGGTGAAACTGTGTTTCCCGAGCAGGTGGAGCAGCGGCTGCTGGCCCTGGCGGCGGCGGCCCAGCTGCCCCTGGCGGAGCTGTTGCTGCTGTCCCAGCCCGATGCCCTCTGGGGGGAGCGGCTGGTGGCGCTGGTGCGCCCCCGCAGCGGCGCGCTCCCCGAGCCGCTGATCGCAGCCCTCTCGGCCCTGGCCGCGCAGCTGCCCCCCAGCCAGCGGCCGCTGCTGTGGCGCCATTGCCCCGATCTGGAGCGCACGGCTGCTGGCAAGTGGCAACGCCAACGCTGGCGCGCCTGGCTGCAGCCTTGAGCCCTAGAGGGGTTGGACGCCCCCCTGCAGGGCAGAGGCCTCCAGCCAGCGTTGGATCGGCTCCGGCAGGGCGCAGCGCTGGCGGCTGGTGCTGTCGATCGCCAGGTGGCGGGTGAGCCCCTCGGCCACCGGCTCAGGGCCGCTGCGGAAGCGGTAGCGCACCTCGAAGCAACCCGGATCGATGCGCACGGGCTCAAGGGCAATGGCCAGCGGGTCGCCGCACGCCAGCGGCCGGCGGAACTCGGCGCTGCAGTGCACGATCGGCAGGGCCACCGCAGGGGCTGGGGCGCCATGGCCGGGGAAGATGGCCGCGGCGGCGATGCCGTAGCGCTCCAGGCTCTCCTCGTAGGCCTCGTGGCACCAGCTGAGCAGCCGTGTGAAGTGCATCACGCCGGCGGCATCCGTGTCGCCGAAGCGCACCGTGCGGCAGAGCAGCAGCCAGTTGTTGGGATCAGCCAGGGTCAGCGGTCCACCGAGCCCATGATCACGTCGATCGAGCCCAGGATCGCCATGATGTCGGCCACCTTGGCCCCCTTGAGGATGTGGGGCAGGATTTGCAGGTTGGTGAAGTCGGCGGCGCGGATTTTGAAGCGCCAGGGGGTGACGTCGTCGTTGCCCTGGATGAACACCCCGATTTCGCCTTTGCCGGATTCCAGGCGGGTGTAGAGCTCTCCGGAGGGGATCTTGAAGGTGGGGGCCACCTTCTTGGCCACGATCTGGTAGTCGAAGCCGGCGAATTCGCTGCCCTTGCCCTCCGCCAGGCGGCGGGCCTCCAGGAGTTCGGTGGGGCCGCCGGGGATCATCTGGCAGGCCTGGCGCAGGATTTTCAGCGATTCGCGCATTTCCTGGATGCGCACCCGGTAGCGGGCGTAGCAATCGCCCTCCTTCTGCCAGGCCACGTCCCAGTCGAAGTCGTCGTAGCACTCGTAGTGGTCCACCTTGCGCAGGTCCCACGGCACCCCGGAGGCGCGCAGCATTGGCCCGGAGAGGCTCCAGTTGATGGCCATCTCGCGGCTGATGGTGCCCAACCCCTCAATGCGCTTGCGGAAGATCGGGTTGTTGGTGATCAGCTTTTCGTATTCGTCGATCTTGGGGCCGAACCAATCGCAGAAGTCGAGGCACTTTTCCAGCCAGCCGTAGGGCAGGTCGGCGGCCACGCCACCGATGCGGAAGTAGTTGTTGTTGATCAGCCGCTGGCCGGTGGCGGCTTCCCAGAGGTCGTAGATCATCTCCCGTTCGCGGAAGATGTAGAAGAACGGCGTCTGGGCGCCCACGTCCGCCAGGAAGGGGCCCAGCCACAGCAGGTGGTTGGCGATGCGGTTGAGCTCCAGCATCAGCACCCGGATGTAGCTGGCGCGCTTGGGCACCGGCACGTCCGCCAGCCGCTCCGGCGCGTTCACCACGATCGCCTCGTAGAACATGCCGGCCGCATAGTCCATGCGGCTCACGTAGGGCACGAACATCACATTCGTGCGGTTTTCGGCGATCTTTTCCATGCCGCGGTGGAGGTAGCCGATCACCGGCTCGCAATCCACCACGTCTTCCCCGTCGAGGGTCACCACCAGCCGCAGCACCCCGTGCATCGAGGGGTGGTGGGGGCCGAAGTTGACCACCATCGGCTCCGTGCGCGTCTCCAGCTGCGTCATGGGGCCGAGGGGTGGGGGTGGCACGTTGGCGGGATCTTAGGAAGGAAGCACGGCCGTTTCTGGCGCTGCGCGTGCCCCCTTCCCCCGACGCCTTTGCCCACCAGCCGGTGCTGGCGGATCAGGTGCTGGCGGGGCTGGCGGAGCTCAGCCCCCTGCTGGCCCAGCGGGGCGGCGGCCTGCTGATCGACTGCACCCTCGGCGGAGGCGGCCACAGCGCCCTGCTGCTGGAGGCCCACCCCAGCCTGCGCCTGGTGGGGCTCGACCAGGACCCCACCGCCCGTGCCGCGGCGGCGGAGCGGCTGGCCCCCTTCGGGGAGCGGGTGCAGATCGTGGCCGCCAACTTCGCCGACTACCGCCCCACGGAGCCGGCCGTGGCGGTGTTGGCCGACCTGGGGGTCAGCAGCCCGCAGCTGGATGTGGCGGCCCGGGGCTTCAGCTTCCGCCACGACGGCCCCCTGGACATGCGCATGAACCCCCAGTTGGGGGAGACCGCGGCCGCGTTGCTGGAACGGCTGGATGAAACCGCCTTGGCGGATTTGATCTACGCCTACGGCGAGGAGCGGCTGTCGCGCCGCATTGCGCGGCGCATCAAGCAGCAGCTGCAGGAGCGGGGCCCCTTCAGCGGCACCGCTGAGCTGGCCTATGCGATCGCCGGCTGCTACCCCCCCAAGGCCCGGCATGGGCGGATCCATCCGGCCACCCGCAGTTTTCAGGCCCTGCGCATCGCGGTGAATGATGAACTGGGGGCGCTCGACCGCCTGCTCGCCGCCGCCCCCGATTGGTTGGCCAGCGGCGGCCTGTTCGGGGTGATCAGCTTCCACTCCCTGGAAGACCGCCGCATCAAAACGGCGTTCGTCAGCGACGAACGGCTGCAGCGGGTGACCCGCAAACCGGAAACGGCTGCGGAGGCGGAGCAAACCGCCAACCCCCGCAGCCGTTCGGCCAAGTGGCGCCTGGCACGGCGCCGTTGAGGCGGCCTCAGCCGTTGCTGAGGATGCCGGTGTGGTCCTGGCTGCCGTACAGCTGGCGGTAGGCGGCGGTGCTCACACACACCAGCACCGGAGCCAGCACCAACACGCCACCGGCGTTGAACAGGTAGGCCACCCCGGCCACGCAGCTCTCCACAATCGCCAGCCACAGCACGGTCCACCAGCTGGGGTTCACACCGCGGATGCCGGCCTGCAGGGTCTCCACCGGCCGCTGGGTTCCAAACAGGGAGAGGGGCAGCAGGAAATGCTGGGTGATCACCAGCCAGATCTTGAAGATGGCGAACGCGATCAGGGGGATGGCGAACAGCACGGCATTCACCTTGCCCAGGCCAAATCCAAGGGCCCAGGCCACCGAACCCACCACCGCCAGCACGATCAGCAGCAGCAGCGCCGAGCCGAACAGCCGGCCGCTGGCGGCCCCATCCCAGCGTGTGAAGTGGGAGAAGCTGGGGCGCTGGCCATCCAGGCTGACCCAGGCGCCGCGGGTGAGGCCCATGGCGGTCCAGAGCGACACCACGACATAGCCGACCACGCCGATCACCAGGCCGATTTGGGTGGCGATCGGGTGCACCAGGGCCGGCGCGCCGAGGGCCAGGTGCAGCACGGCGTTGGAGATCAGCCCGATGAAGGGGACCATGATCACCAGGGCCAGCAGCTGGAACAGCACGAAGGGCCAGGGGGCGCGGCAGAAGGCCTGCCAGCCCTCCTCAATGGCCCGCAGCACCTGCAGGTTGTTGGTGCCTGGGGTGGGAAGTCCCATGGTGAATTGGCAATTGCCCGGAACCTAGCGATGGCCTGCGGCGCTGCCCAGCAATTGTTGTGGTTGTGACAATCAGGCCCCGGCGGGCCCGTGCTGGCGGAGATCGCTGATGGCCTCCCGCAGGATCTGCAGGGCGGCGTCGATGTCGGCTTCGCTGCTGTGCCGCCCCAGCCCGAAGCGCAGCGAGGCCGCCGCCTGCTGGCGGCTCAGCCCCAACGCCTGCAGCACGTGGGAGGGGGCGCCGCCACTGCAGGCCGAGCCGCTGCTCACCGCCAGGCCGCGTCGCAGCCGCCGCTGCAACGTGGCCCCGTCCACCCCCGCGATGGTGATGTTGAGGTTGTGGGCCAGCCGCGGCGTGGCGGCCCCATTGCAGCGCACGCCCCCCAGGGCCTCCAGCCCGCGCCAGAGCCGATCCCGCAGGCCCCCCAGCCGCGTTGCCCGGGGCTCCTGGTCCGCCAGGGCCAGCTCCAGCGCCGTGGCCAGGCCCATGATCAGTGGCACCGGCAGGCTGCCGGCCCGCAGCCCCTCCTGCTGGCCGCCGCCGTGGAGCTGGGGGGCGAGCTCCAGTCCGGGGCGCCGCACCAGCAGGCCGATGCCCGGGGGGCCGTAGAGCTTGTGGGCGCTGACGCTCAGCAGGTCGATCCCCAGGGAGGCCGGCTGCAGGGGGATGTGGCCGATGGCCTGGGCCCCGTCGCTGTGCAGGGCGATGCCCCGCTGGCGGCAGAGGCTCGCGATCGCCTCCAGCGGCTGCAGCACACCGATTTCGTTGTTCGCCGCCATCACGCTCAGCAGCAGCGTGTCGGGCCGCAGGGCCGCCTCCAGCGCCGCCAGTTCCACCAGGCCGTCGGGCCCCACCGCCACTTCCGTGAGCGCAAAGCCGTGGCGGGCCAGGTAGCGCAGCGGATCCAGCACCGCCCGGTGCTCCGTGGCCAGGGTCACCAGGTGGCGGCGGTGGCCGCCCCGCAGCAGTTCCGCCTCCGCCAGCCCCTTGAGGGCCAGGTTGTTGGCCTCCGTGGCGCCGCTGGTGAACAGCACCGCCTCCGGGGCCACCCCCAGGGCCGCGGCCAGCCGCCCTCTGGCCTGGGCCACGGCGGCCGCCGCCTGCAGCCCGGGGCGGTGGGAGCGGCTGGCGGGGTTGGCCGCCAGGGTGCTCCACCAGGGCGCCATCGCCTCCACCACCGCCGGATCGCAGGGGGTGGTGGCCTGGTGGTCGAGGGGGATGGGCGAAGCGGCCATATGCCCCATGCTGGCAAGCGCATTGCACGCGCCGTCGCCATGGCTTGGCTCCGCCCCAGCCACACACCCAGCTGTTGCCAACGGGTTGTTGGGCCATGGGCGGTTGCGGCGCTGCTGGCGGCCGCTGCCCCAGCCCACGCCGCCCCCGATGCCAGCTTTCGCACCTCGGCGGAGCAGCGTCCGGCCGATCTCCTGGTGCTGCGCCGCTGGGGCACGATCAGCGGTGAGCATCTGATCGGCGTGCACGACGCCAAGCCCGATCCGCGGGATCCCACGGCCCGCACGATTGTGCTGTGGCTGGAATCGCCCACGGGGGTGCAGCTGGCGGTGGACACCCTCCGCTGCAGCCCCGAGGCCCCCATGCGCCTCACCCTCAAGGGCGATTTCCTCGAGATCCGTGAGCTCAACCCCGGCGGAGCGGTTACCGCTGCCAACCGCCTCGATCACCAGATCTGGTGGGCCGCCTGCCACCCCGCCCAGGCTGGTCAGGATCCCGCCCAGCTCACGGCCGTGGCCCGCCAGCTGGGCTACTCCGGCAGGGTGCGGGAGCAGCAGCAGCTCGTTCCGAGACAGTCTCGATAGATTGCGGCCATCGCCGCTCCGCCGCTGCGGGCCATGGACCTCGAACCCGAATCCCAGCCCGCCGTGCCCGATGTGGTGCCGGCCGCTCCGGTGCGCCTGCTGCTGGTGGACGATGAGCCCGGCCTGCGCACCGCCGTGCAGACCTACCTCGAAGACGAAGGCTTCCAGGTGACCACCGCCGTGGATGGCGAAGACGGCTGGACCAAGGCCCAGGAGCTGCTGCCCGACCTGGTGATCAGCGACGTGATGATGCCCCGGCTGGATGGCTACGGCCTGCTGCGCCAGCTGCGGGCCGATGAACGCCTTGGCGGCACACCGGTGATCTTCCTCACCGCCAAGGGGATGACCGCCGACCGCATCGAGGGGTTCCAGGCGGGCTGCGACGACTACATCCCCAAGCCGTTCGACCCCGATGAGCTGGTGGCCCGCGTGCACAACGTGGTGCGGCGCCAGGAGCGGTTGTTGCAGGAGGCGGCCCGCTTCGCCGATGCCGACATCGGCCAGATGGCCAAGCAGATCACCGAAATCCGCTCGCTGCTGGCCAGCGGCGGCGGTGGCAAGAAACCGGTGACGGCGGTGCAGCACGAGTTCACCCCCCGGGAGGCGTCGGTGCTGCAACTGGTGGCGGAGGGGATGATGAACAAGGAGATCGCCCGCCGGCTGGAAACGTCGATCCGCAACGTGGAGAAGTACGTGAGCCGGCTGTTCACCAAAACCGGCACCGCCAGCCGCACCGAATTGGTGCGCTACGCCCTCGAGCACGGCCTGGTTGACTGAGCCGGCACCGCCGGGGTGGCTGGCGGCCGCCGTCAACGGCGGCCATGCCTACCGCGACTGCATCGACCGGCCCCACCCCAGCGTGGTGGGCTACTACGCCGGGCGCTATGGCCACTCGGGCGAGACGACTTGGCGGCAACGGCTCGCCGCCGGAGAGGTCCGCAGGAATGGCCAACGGCTCCAGGCCGATGGGCCCCTCGCGCCGGGGGATCAGCTGGTGTGGCATCGGCCCCCCTGGATCGAAGCGGCCGTGCCGGTGCTGTCGCAGCACGCGATCGTGTTCGACGACGGCGATCTGCTGGTGCTCAACAAGCCCAGTGGCCTGCCGGTGCTGCCGGCCGGTGGCTTCCTGCGCCACACCGTGCTGGCCCAGCTGGAGGGGTTGGTGGCGGGCGCACCGCGGCCCGTGCACCGGCTGGGCCGCTTCACCTCCGGGCTGCTGGTGTGCGCCCGCCGGCCCGCCACCCGGGCCTGGTTGAGCGCCCAGCTGCGCGACAGCACCCGCGCCGAGGCCGCCGCGTCAGAGTCCCAGGCCTGCCAGAAGCTGTACAGGGCCCTGACGGTGCCGCTGCCCTCCTCCTGGGCCCCCGGCTTCAGCCAGCCGCTGACGGATCCGATCGGCCGCCGCCCCCATGGGCTGCTGGGGGAGATCTGGTGTGGGGTGCCCCCCGGGCACCCCGGGGCCTTGCCCGCCCTCAGCCGCTTCACGCTGCTGGAGCGCCGGCCGCAGGCTTGTCTGGTGGATGTGCTGATTGCCACAGGCCGCCCCCACCAGATCCGCATCCATGCCGCCTGCCTGGGGGCGCCGCTGCTGGGGGATCCGCTCTACGGGCCGGGCGGCCAGGCGAGCCCCGAGGCCCTGCCGGGCGATGGCGGCTACCGGCTGCATGCCCAGCGGTTGCGGCTGTTGGGGCCCGATGGCTCGAGCCTGGAGCTGGAGGCCCCGCCGCCAGCGGAGCTGAATTTTCCCGCCACTTGATCGCTAAAAAGCCGCACTAGAATCAGTTTTTCTTGCGTTCAAAATAGGAAAAAGCGATGAAGGTCACGGTGGAGGTGTCCGATGGCGATCTGCAGGACGTGCTCGAGCTCACCGGTGAGCGCAAGAAGGGGCCGGCCATCCGTTTGCTGATGGAGCAGGCTCTGCAACTGCGCCGCCGCCAGCGCATCGTGGAGCGCTTCCTCAGCGGTGAGTGGGGCGTGCAGCTTGAGGGCTTCGAGCAGGCGACGGAACTGGAGCGGCAGAGGCTGTTGGATGTTGCTGATTGACACCAGCCTCTGGGTCGACTTCACCCGGTCCG